>NZ_JBUOIV010000017.1:0-90077 GCF_055467485.1 Desulfosarcina sp.
TAAATGGTATGCGTCGAGGCTGGAATTCGAATAGGGACAGAAGAAACTATGGCACAGTTCATTTGGAGAAATACTTTTGCCTGTCAAGTTGATTCAAAAAGATGACGTGAAACAAAAGATCCGCATTAAACGAGCGCTCCAGGCCATGGGAGGGGGGGCGAGTCAGTCGCTGGTATCTTTTATTTTATTTTATTCGGGTGGATTCAGGCTTGAACTCCAAGGCTTCATCCTCTTGATGATTTTTCTTTGGACTGGCCACTTATCGCTTACATTGGTGATTCGCCTTGGGATAAACCACCATTTCTCTGATCCTAGCATGACCCGAGAGATGGTGATTTGGTCAATTCTTACGCTGTTGATAACTGTTTTCTTTATGGATCAGTTCCGTCCCCTTATGATGATGTATTTTCCAATCATCCTTTTATACGGCGCCTTCAGCATGACTCCCAACCAGTACAGAGCTACAGCAGCGCTGATGATATTTGGATATATCGCCGTCGTTTTAACACTTTTTAAACTATATCCAAGTAGGTTGAAGATCGAATATGAATTCATTGTGGCTCTCGTTTTTGCATTGGTCATAGTTGCCTTCTCTTTTGTATGTAATCAGATAAGTCTGCTTAGAAAACGATTGCATCTACGCAATGCAGAGCTTGCAACTGCACTAGATAAAATAGAACACATGGCGATAACTGATGAGCTTACCGGTTTAATCAACAGACGGCATATGATGTATTTGCTTGAACAACATAAGGCAATTGCCGATCGTGGGGGTATCGGTTTTTGTGTTTGTTTTTTCGATATAGACCGTTTCAAAAGCATAAATGACAATATGGGGCACCACGTAGGTGATATCGTACTGAAACGTTTTTCCTCCGTGATTCAGTCACAACTCAGAGCTTCAGATCTGTTTGCTCGTTTTGGAGGAGAGGAATTTGTTTTTGTGTCAGTTGGTGTAGACCTTAAAGGCGCAAACATAGCAGCCAATCGAATACGCAAGGCCATTGAAGTACTTAGCTTCAAGGATTTGGCGCAAAACTTGACTGTAACTGTATCCGGTGGTTTGGCACAATTCCGGTGTAATGAAAAAATAGAATCTGTACTATCTCGTGCTGACCAAGCTTTGTATTTAGCTAAAAATAGAGGACGAAATTGTATTAAAATTGAAACCGACATCAAATCGACTTTAGCGTTAAATTGATTTCAATGGATGATTTGAAGCCACATGTATGTGCTGTCTACAACAGGCTTGAATAAATTTTTGCCTATACATTTACCTCCAACGAATCACCAGTCAGCCCCAATTACAGATAGCCCCAATTCGTTTGTCTGAAATCGTTTCAGCCCCCGTTACAGACACCAATACCTTATCGCAACTTGGGCCTGACTACAGATAGATTGAGATCATCTTCGCCGCGTGGACCTCGCCATATCCGGTGATTCGTTGGAGACATCAGCAGGTTTTAGATGAACATTTTACCCATGATATTTTGATGTAGATTAAGGAATGATTCTCAAAAATATGGGCACATTATCTTATGAAGTGGTGCTATTTTTTGGTATAGTTGATCATAGTTTCATAACCGCGCCCGTATAGTTGTTAACCCAAGTACGATCAGTCCAATTATCCATGTAAAGTTTATACCCAGAAGACTTGGCCTCCCTCACCATTTTTTCGGTTAGCACATTTCTATAATTTTCCTTATCGGAAGCAGAAAGTTTTATCGAGGCTGAATAACCTAATGTGATTCCTATATTGTAAGCTTTTTCAGCGACTCCTCTCATGTAGAATGGGGCAAAACCACCCTTGACTGTTCGTTTGAAAAAATCATGGAACATGGGTTTCCCGTAATTTAAAACACCGATCGCCACCCCTGTCGCGAATCCGTGCTTAATATTCCGCTCTCCTACTATTTGCTTTGCTTCCACTACCGGGAGTGCTAACGCAACTATAGCGTAAATTGCGGTTCCAATAGTGCAGAAAATTGACAATAGAAACATTCCGGAAGTGCCTAATGCAGTTGTAACGTTCGTGTAAATAAGTCCCATCTCGGTTCCCATAGCTCCCCCCGTAAGAGCAACGGTTTTAACACCTCGAATGACGTAATATGTCCGCAGTGTAGTTGCTGCGAGTAAAATGACGCGGCCGGTCTTGGCTACGTCCAACCCAGATATCCCAGTGTATTTTTCTATCTCTTTGTGTGTCAATGCCACTTGATTTGCCATGGGCTCTCCTCTCATTCAAGGTAGCGAAAATATTTTTCCAAAAGTAATAATATACTGCACCCCTTTTTATCGCAGATAGACCCATCATAGGATTGATGTTCGATGTCACGAAATATTGGGCTTGCAGTTAATTTGGGGTATATAGGGTTCAAAATCAGAAGAAGACTTGAAAGTGTGCGTGGTGGGTAAGACCCCAACAATAGAATGCTACAAAGTGGCAGTTTGTCAAGGCTCAAGAGGCGAAAGCATCCCCGTTTGTGGGATCCTAACGAATGTCATTGTTCAAAACCTATAATCTACAATGTACAGATATATTGAGATTATCCCAAGAAATTCATGGCTGTCAAATCGTGTGATTACATACCAGTATCCCAGAACGAGTCAGAGTGCAGATGCATTGAGATCTAATCGGATTGATCAGCTATCAGGCAGATTATCGTTTGTTGCCGACTTCAATATATTTTGGCCGCACTTGCTGGTGCCATTGATATTGGTCGGGGCAGATTGACAAGCAAACGCAATGATCCCTTGAGATAATGGTGTTTTCGACCCAATTAGCTTGTGCACGTCTTTCTTGGCTGCCTGGCCAGGATAATCTATCTATAGAATATTGTCAGGAGACCCCAGTCTACTGAAAGCACGATACTCGCCCTCGCTGTAAATAGTCGTTCCATGTTTCGTTCGAATGCGCTTATGCACGGTGGCATACAATCGAATGATTGCAGAGCAATGCTCAATAGGTTTTTCCGCGTTCGTCCACCATCGGCACGAAGCGGACATCCACGATTTTCTCCTGCTTGATTTTACCTTTCTGCTTGGTCAGTAAAAATAACTGCTGGTCGTATTTTTCACCTGAAGGGATCACCATGCGTCCCCCTTCGGCGAGCTGTTCCGTCAGCGGCTTTGGGATGCGGGTTGGCGCACAGGTGACGATGATGGCGTCAAAGGGGGCATGTTCGGGCCATCCTTTGTAGCCGTCGCCGATTTTCACCCGGACATTGTCGTAACCCAGTGCATCCAGTACGCCGACGGCCTGGCGTCCCAGTTCGGGAACGATCTCGATGGTGAAGACCAAAACACCCATTTCGGCCAGCACCGCGGCCTGATACCCGGAACCGGTGCCGATTTCCAGCACCCGTTGGCCGGGCTGCACGGCGAGCAGTTGCGACATCAGGGCCACGATATACGGCTGTGAAATGGTCTGGCCGTGGCCGATGGGCAAGGGGGAGTCGCGGTAGGCCAGGTGTTCCATATCCTCGGGTACGAACCGGTGGCGGGGCACGGTTGCCATGGCCTTCAACACGGACGCGTCTGAAATGCCGCGAGCGCCGATCTGCCAGGCCACCATTTTTTGGCGCTGGTCGGCAAAATCGTCGGCCGATGATCCTGCTGGGGCCATGCAAAGGCTGGCAGCAACCGTCAGGAGCACCAGACCGGCTGTATGCAGGTTTGTCATGGTGCCAGTCTCCTCCCGGGTCCCATCAATGGCGGCTTTGCGCGAATAACGGGACCGGATCGATGAAATAATTTTCCATGCGGGCGATGTGCCGGGCCGGGTTGGGATTCATGGCCCTTCGCTCCGGGTGCTGGTGAAAGGCCTGGTCGAGCGATTCCCACGAATCGGGGCCGCTGTAATGCATCAGCCAGATGAACTGGTTGGTTTCGGCCACCGTCCAGGCGGCGGGGATGTCGAAGCCGATTTTCTCACGCAGCGGTTTGATCGTCCGGCCCCATTCCTTCGCAAAATCATGAAGTGCGCCGCGGTTGATGGTGTAGATGCGCATTTGAAGGGGCATGAGGCCTCCTTTTTGAATACGGGGTTGCCACTGAAGAATGACAATGAAAAGATCTGACGAAGGGTTGCAGGTGCAGTTTAACAGAACCCGGGCCTGTTTTACAATCCCAGGTCCTGATTGATCAGGATGATCTTGATGCGTCCCTTGGGAAAGGATTTTTCCGTGATGCACCAGGTGTTGCAGATCCGGTCCGGGCTGCTGCAGTCTGCGCAGACGGCGGTTTTCATGCAGGGGGTTTTCAGGCCGGGGTGCCGGATGGCATTGGCCGGCGCGGCGTAGCGCCTGACGCGCTGCATGGCGTCGTCCAGGGTGGGAACCATCTTGTTGCGGCCAATGAACAGCACCACGTGCCGGGGGCCGAAGGTGATGCCGGCCACCCGGTTGCCCACCATGTCCAGGTTGACCAGTACACCGGTTTCCGTGACGGCGTTGGATCCGCTGAAAAACAGATCGGCCAGCAGGGCCTGCCGGCGGCGCTCCAAGCGTTCCTGCTGGGATATTTGCGGGTCAAAGGCCTCGACTACCCGAATGCCGGGATCGGCCCTGATGGTGTCCAGCACACCGGTGGCCAGCATGGTCATGGAGTCGCCCCAGGATGCGACGTTCACTTTCAGCGAGGGAAGGATTCGATTTAAGAAAACAGCGCCGGCGGATTGGATGTCGGCGGCCACAAACACCTCGAACCGGTTTTTTTCCAGGGCCTTTTTGCACTGCTCGAGGCGCAATTGCCAGTAGGTGTCGACGGGGTCGGTCATGATGGGTTTCATGTCCCAGGCTTCCAAGGTTATTGGGCTCAGCTTTGAGCCATCAGCTTATCAGCTTACCAGATATTTTTCCGGGTTCGGGTGAGTCCTTTTGGCTTTCCCCGATTCACTGAACGCTACGCAATCGTTCCTTGATCCACCACACAATCGGCTTCGATCTCCACCAGCCAGTCCTCATCGATGAACCGGCTCACCTCCACGAAGGTGCTGGCCGGCCGGATGTCGGCGAAGAATTTGCCATGGGCGCTGGCCGCCTCCTGCCAGCGGCTGATGTCGACCAGCATGATGCGGGTGCGGATGACATCCTCCAGGCGGCCGCCGGCATTTTCGACGGCCGCTTTGATGATCTCGAGGCAGGTTCGGGTCTGGCGGTAGAGATCTCCCGGATAGGCAGTCCCGCCGCCGGGGGCGATGGGGGCGGTCCCCGAGACGGCAATGATATTTCCCACTCTTACGGCACGGGAAAAACCGATGGGTTTTTCAAATGGCGACCCTGAACTGACCAGCTGTCTTTCCATGGCGTCCTCCTGCGGGCGTTGCGATGGTCGTTCGCCGGCCGTCAAGACGGTCGGGTGAATTCGCGCAGAACGGTCGTAGCATAAGCGCCTGACGGCAGCGTAAACGTGAGGCGCAGCCCGTCGTCCACCTCCGCGAGAGCCAGATCCGTAAGGCTCAAGATGGCTTCCCGCCGCGACCCCGGCGAACGGAACCGCCGGAAATCTTCCGGTGCGAGGGTGAACTGCCTGAACAGCGCCGCTTCCTTTTCCCCGGCCGCATGCATGGCCGGTTTCATCTTGAACCCGCAAATGGGGCCGGTGTAGACAATTTCTCCGGCAGCGAAACGCGGGCCGTCGACGGCCAGGTCGTCGACGGTGAACATGCCGCCGGTATCCGTCTTTTTTACCACGTCGCCGGACAGCAGCCGGCGGTAGTCGCCGGCCTGCATGCGCTGCTTGAGCCATATGTTGAACAGGGCCGATTGGACCACCGAGACCATGAAGGCGTCCTTGCGACCCTTTTTCCCCGCCGAGAAAAGGGCGAATCCCCGGTGGATGTTCTGCAGCCCGTAGCCGAATCGCTGGGGGCCGTAAAAGTTGGGCACGCCGGTATGTTTGAGCCGGTCGGCGATGGCAAGCCCCCGGGGCAGTGCATCGGGTCCCGGATCGCTGACGATGACGGTGAACCGGTTGGCGGCCACGTGGCCGGTTTTGATCTTGTTGCGATGGCGGTCGATGGCCAGTATCTCGATAGGCAGATCGGCCAATCGCCTCTCCACATCGGCCAGCGGATGATTGACGCCACAGCGAAAAGACAGGGTCTGCACGACCACCGCCGTTTTGTCCTTGCGACCGCCCCAGCCCACATCCGACGGGGCCAGGCCCAAGTGCTTCTGCATGATCCGGGCGACGTCGGCGGTGTTCCATCCGGCGCGCCGGAAAGTGACATAGGCGTGCTCTCCTTCGCCGCAGGCGGCATAGGGAAGGATCTCTTCGACCACAAAATGCCCCGGAGTGGCCTTGATGGCGCCGCCGATGCCGGGCAGCGGGTCGGCAACAAAAGGCAGGGGGGACAGCATGGCGATGGCGGTTTCCGCCCGATCGGCGGATTCGACCGGGCTGACATCCACATTCATTGGCCCTCTCATGATTTTATCGATGGTTTACAGGTATTGCCATGGCTCATGGCGCGCGTCAACCTGTTGATTGGTTTCGCATCAGCCGATACTGCTTGACCAACAAAAAACCGCCCCAGACCACGGCCGCTGCGATCAAACAGATGCCCGCACCGTGGGAAAGCCGGGCGATGGTCTGGTCGAAGCGGATCAGGCCGGTCTCCTTTAGGATAAATTCCCAATCGTGAAACCCATATGGGGAGCTTCTGCCGACATTTCCCCCCAAAAGGGGCATGCTCAGTGAGCGGGCATCGTTGATATACGGTGCCAGGTCGATGAAGTTCTGGCCCATCCACCATAATGAGAAGGATCCGGCAAAGGGGTCGCGGGTTTTCAGCAGGAAAACCACCAGGCAGATAGCGGGCATCAGCATCTGCATCAGGCTGCCGCCAAGTGACGTCATCAACCGCCCGAAGGGGCGGAAGAAGAGGTGACCGGCCTCGTGAAAGGGGAGATTTACCAAGTGCCAGAAACTGCTTAAGGTGGCGTCGGAAGAAATGGGGGTGAAGATGAACTTGACCCCCCATAGCGTGAGAATTGCCAGCAGCAGTGAGCGGGCGCCCCACGAGATGGGATTCACCTCGGCAGGCATATGGAAAAGCAGGGCGCTCAGGATGCCGGGTTCCGTCTCTTCCGTTTCTTTGAGATCCTCTGCCGGTGCAGCGGATTGCCCCGGCCCCGGTACCGTCTTGCGTTGGCGCCACTTGGCAAAGACGATGCCGCAACTCAGGCACTCACCGTTTTCGTCCGTCTGTTCGTAGCCGCATTGTGGGCATTGCATATGGCGTTAATCGTGTGTGTTGGTTAACGATCGACGACGTTCGCTCTTCCCTGAGACCCTTCGGCTTCAGCCTGAAAACCCTTTTTTCAGAGCAGGCTGATGGCCAGGTCCGAAAGTTCGCTGCGCTCTCCCTTTTCCAGGTTGATGTGGGTATAGAGGCTCTGGCCCTTCATTTTTTCGATGAGGTAGCTCAACCCATTGCTCTGGCTGTCCAGGTAAGGGTGATCGATCTGGTAGATGTCTCCGGTGAAAACGATTTTGGTGCCCTCGCCGGCCCGGGTGATAATGGTCTTTACTTCGTGGGGGGTGAGATTCTGGGCCTCGTCCACGATGAAAAAGACTTTTACGATGCTTCTGCCGCGAATATAGGACAAGGGGGTGATGACGATCTTCTCCTCATCCAGCAGTTCCTTCACCCGGCGTCCCTGCCGGCTGCCGTTTTTTCCGTTCTGGTTGCTTTCGATGACCGACAGGTTGTCGTAAAGAGGCTGCATGTAGGGGTCCAGCTTGGACTGGATGTCTCCGGGCAGAAAGCCGATGTCCTTGTTGCTCAGCGGAACCGATGGCCGGGAGATGAAAATCTGCCGGTAATAGCGCCGCTTCTCCAGGGCGGCGGCCAGAGCGAGAAGCGTCTTGCCGGTGCCGGCTTTGCCGGTGATCGTTACCAGGGGCACGTCCGCGTTCATCAGGGCGTCCATGGCAAAGCACTGCTCGGCATTGCGGGGCCGGATGCCGTAACAGACCTGGGTGTCGATGCGGCGGATGGAGCGGGTCTGGGGAAGAAAAACGCCCAGCGCGGACTTGCTGCCGTTTTTCATGATCAGGTATTCGTTGGCGAGCAGGGGGGCGGTCACCTCCAGGGCGGCGGCGTCCATTTCGAATGGCTTGGCGTAGAGCTGGTCGATCACGGCGGCAGGAATGTCTTCCACCACGCGGGTGCCCTTATAGATGTCCGCCGGGGCCTGGACCCGGTCGGTGCTGTAGTCCTGGGCCATCAGACCGATGGACTTGGCTTTCATGCGCAGGTTGACATCCTTGGTGACCAGAAAAACCCGATCAAAGGCCTGTTCACAGGCGATGTGGTAGGCGGCGTTGAGAATATGGTGATCCGGCTTGTCAGGGGAGAAGTTCGCCTTGAGCTTGTCGTGGAACTCCCGGTCCAGGCAGACGGTGATTTTTCCTTTTCCGGGACCAATGGTGACCCCGCCGTTGAATATGCGGTCCCCGGTCAATGCGTCCAGGGCCCTGGCGAATTCCCGGGCGTTGCAGTTTAAAATCTCCTTGCCCTTTTTAAACCGGTCCAGTTCCTCGATAACGGCAATGGGGATGACAACGTCATGTTCGTCGAACTGGTTGATGCAGGAGCTGTCATGAAGGATAATGTTGGTGTCGAGCACAAAGGTCTTCCGTTTGCTTGTGGAAAACGAAATCATCGCACCTCCTGAAGATCATGGATTGTTCCCGGCGACCGGCCTGCCCGCTGGATGGACAAATGCGCATCCGCAGCGGACAGGTCACCGTGTCTCAGGGCCGTTGCATCGCGCCCGTCCGCAAATGGGCATTGCGTTTCGAGATCAAGGCCTGCGTAAAGCGATACCACCGGTGTCCTGAAGGCAGTGCCCTCGGGGTGCAGATCGTTCGTCTTGCGGGGATCATCGGTTGGGCATATCCCAGATATCGGGGGGGAAAATCCTGTCCGGGCGGGCGCCAAACAGCGTGACGGGGGTGAAACCGCGAGTGGGAAAAATAAGTTGGCGGATAACAAGGATAGAGGCATTCGGTCTTGTTCAACTTTAGTTTCCAGCATCATCAACGTGCTCTACATATAGCATAGGGCAGGTGCCGAGGCAACAATATCTTCGATATTGACCCTGCCTTGTCAGCGGGCTGCATTGAATTCAGACCAAACTCGTCATCCCTGGACAGGGACGATATAAACCTTGAAACGGCAGCTGTTTTGAGCTATATGCCAAAATACGTCGACAATGGGGTGGCGGCCGGCAGATCGATGGTCGATCCGACCCGCACCCTGTTCTTTATCCATGAGCCTTACCCGTATGCCGGGCAATGGTCAGCATTGTGTGAGGGAGATCCATAAATATGAAAATTGCTTTTCCGGTGGTTGAAAATAAAGGAACAGACAGCATCGTTCACGGCCATTTCGGGTCCGCGCCTTTCTTTGTCTTCGTGGAACTGGATACGGATTCGGTGGAGACATTCGAAAACCCGGACCAGGATCATCAGCACGGGGCCTGCAACCCCATGGATGCCTTGGGTGGCCGTAAGGTGGATGGCGTCGTGGTGGGCGGCATCGGCGGCGGCGCCTTGAAAAAACTCAATAACGACGGCATCACCGTATACCGGGCCGTTGAAGGAACCGTTGGGGAGAATGCCCGCCTGGTCAAGGCCGGCAACCTGCCGGTATTCGATCCGGGACAGACCTGCGGCCACCATCACGGCGTTCAGATCGGTGATTGCGCCCACTGACGGGCAGTCATTTGGAACATTGATGGAAAAAGGAGGGAGGTATGCCGCTATTCGACTTTTTATGTGCCGACTGCGGCCAAGTGGCTGAGATTCTCGTTTCTACTGAGAAAATGACTGTCTGTTGCCCGAGCTGCGGCAGCGGCAATCTCAAAAAGCTCATGTCCGCCCATTCATCCCTGTCCGGCACCGCTTCATCGGCCATGCCCGGCCCCGGGGATACGGCCTGCTGCGGATCGTCGCCGGGCCATGCCGGTTGTGCCGGACCGGGCAGCTGCTGCGGCAAAGCCTGACGCCGGAGGTCGGAGGGCGAAAAAGGCTACCGGTTCATCTGTCCTGGCTTATGATTGGTCCACGATAGAGAGTTCATTACCTGTCGCTTGTGACGGGTGTCAGCAAGCGAACTGAAGATCGACTTTCATCCCTGCGATGCTGCGAAGCACTGCGGTCACGGGCAGGACTTTTCCCGTAGTTTGCCTCAGGATGGATTCAATTGCCGGAATCGAAAGGTAAGGTATTCTATCAGTTGGCAATAAGGTATCATCGGTCTTTGGAAGCCACTTTAAGTCTGACTATGTTGGAGGCATCACCGGTTTGCTAACGCCTCGCATCAGGGGCAAAGTGCGCGCGTAGCGGGTCCTTTATCCGAATGCATGCGTTTGTTATGTGCCATAGGTAATTTTCGCCCACATGTATCCACTTGATAACCATTCTTCAACTTTTAATATTTTAGCTTTGCTGCCTGGATTTAGTGCTCCAATAATAGATTTAAAGCTACCCGTGAAAGTGGGCATTCCCTCACGTACATTTAGGGCCCCGGTTTCTTCACGAACACTTAATATTTCCCCCTCAAGCGATTCAGGTTTCGCATCTAGAGCGATATCAAAATATCTAGTTTTCCACTTGGAATTAACATAGTGGCCAACATAAGCCCAACCTTCCTTTTCTGTATTTGCAACTGATGTTACCGGAGGAGGAATCTGCTTCTGCTCCAAAGCGACAGCCGTTCGCATTATGGTATCGGCTGCTGCATCACTACCGGCAGATGGTGATAATTGCGAAAACTTTGTTGCAAATTCAGAGCTTCCTAACGTAGTGAGTGCAAGTAGCGCAATTTCCTTTGTTTTTTCGTCACTAGTAAGATGCGGAATAAACTTTTCAACAGTCTGCATCTCTAAAATCTTTGTTTGATGCACTTGGTTTTGATGTTCAAGAGATCCCTGTTGTTTGTTGTAAGAGTATGTGAAATAAGAACCAAGAGCTGCGATAACAACGGTTGATAAAAAGACTGAAATTGTTGAAAACCTATCCCAGAAATCCTTTTTCCGACCGCGTTGGGATTTTATTTCTTGTAGAATTTCTATCAGTATCTTTTGGTCATTATCGTCCATACTGTTCCCTCCGTTACTGATATCTTTATAGTTGCACATAACGCCGGAGTAACCGGCGATTCTGCTAGATAACGGATGCTGCACATTGGGTTATTGGGTAGAATCGCGGGGCGACTCCTTAGTTGTCAGGCGTGAGCCTGATGGCCAAAGTGCCGGCCAGGTACCGGTAACCCCGGTGTTGGTCAGGCGGAGTGCAGCGTAGGGCCTGATCAACCACTGTTTATCAGGCAAATTTACCTAATGAGTGTATATCAAGGGCATAGACAGCTAATTTGCCTGTTTATAATATTCAATATTTATATCGCATCTTTGTATAAATGAGGTCATGTTAAAAACACTGACCAGTGATTAATTGAGATAAGACCCAGGTTGACCAAATTTCAGATACCATCATTCATGAATGGCAGGTCAATTGCAACCGGTTGGTACAATATCATCGTTTTATCTCAATGGCTCCTCATCAATCAGATAGTTTTGTTTTTTAATCTCCGGATTCGGGCTTCTGGCCTCCGTTTGCAGTATTCGGCCTAACCGCCTTCATCATTAGCCGCATCGCAACAGCGGCGCATAGCCGTATCCGTTTCTTCCATCCACGGATTCAAGCTTGTTGGAGGCGATTCAGTTGGCCGATCCAGTACTGCTCGCTTTCCCGGTCCCCCATGAACCGGCAGCAGCGGATGAGCTGCTCGACGGCCCGGGGATGATCCGGAATGGCCTCCAGGCACTGGCGGGCCTCGGGGTAGCGGTTCAGCCGCATCAGGCTGTTGGCTAATGCCATGTGCAGATCGATGCTGGTGTGGTGGTGTTGGATGCCGCGCTGCAGGATGGCCAGCGATTCGTCAAACCGTCGCAGATGCTGGTAAACGAGGCCCAGTCCCCAGAAGGCGCGGTGATCCGGATGGTAGCTCAGGGATCGCTCGAAGAGCATGACAGCAGTCGCCAGGTTGTCTTTTATCAGCGGGTTGACGGCATAGTCGCCGTGGCTGAATGTCAGGGCCAAGCGGGAGAGAAAATCGGCATGCAGCGGGTACAGCTGCGGATCGTCAATCAAGTCAATCTGGGCGGCAAATTCCGGAAGCAGGGAGAGGTAGCCTTCCCTGAGCCGCCGTCCGAAAGCCAGCACGGCTGCTTTGCTCAGGGTCGCATCCGTTTCGAAATAGAGCAGGTCTTCGATCCGCTCCAGCCAGATGTCGTCGGTGGCGCCGGTGCGCTGTTTGTAATCCTCGTAGAGCGCCGTGCCGGGAAACAGGTCCAGGACATAAAAAATGGCCGACAAGGGGCGAATGCGGCGCAGCATTGCCAGGCTTTCATCGATGGTTTGATCGGATTCGCCCGGGGCGCCGTAAATAAAGTAGGCCCTGGCCATGATGCCATGGCGAACGGTCAGGTCAAAGGCTCGACAGATGGCGGCTTCGCTGAAGCGCTTGCGATACCGGTCACGAAGCTCCCGGCTGCCGCTTTCTACACCGTAGCTGATTTGGGTGCATCCGGCCCGGCGCATCCAGCCCAGCATCTCTTCATCCACACAATCCACCCGGGAGATCGCCGCCCATACGATATCCAGCCGGCGCTCGAGGATCCGGCGGCAGATGTCGATCACCAGTTCCCGCTTGAGGGTAAAGGTGTCGTCGGATACAAAAAAGAAGTTGACCCCCTTTTCCCGGAGCATTTCCATCTGGGTCACGAAGTACTCGGCGCTGTGAAAGCGCACCCGGCGTTTCCAGAATGCCGGGGATCCGCAGAAGGTGCATCCTTCCGGACAGCCCCGCGTGAGGGAAATGTGTTGAAAGGCGAAATGGTCGGCGGGCATGGGCAGGCTGTCCAGGTCAGTCAGCTGCTCACGATCTCTGGTTTTGACGGGCTTGCCTTTTTTTCGAAATGCCAGGCCGTCAATGTGCGCGGGCATCCGGCCTCTCTTCTTCTCCAGAAAACGGATCAATTCCAGAAAGCTGTGCTCGCCTTCGCCCCGAACCACATAATCGATCTCCGGAAAATGGGTGAGAAAATGTTCCCACAGGAAGGTCGCCCCCACGCCGCCAAACACCACGGCGGTTTTTGGATTGACTTTCTTGACCATGCGGGCGATGTCGATGCCGCCCCAGCGGTTGGCGTGCAGGATCGAAAAGCCCACCACATCCGGCTGCTTGTCTCCCAGCACCTGGTAGATGCGGTGGGGGGCCCTGCCCAGGTTGTGACCGTTGAGAATATCAACCGTATAGCCATTGGCCCGGAGCATAGATCCCACATAGTAAAGGCCCATGGGGATGACGCTGACATCCTCTTCGTTGATTCGCTTGTCGAGAAAATAGGGGTAGACGAGCAGTATTTTCATGAGATCGGATGAATCAAGCCTTCTTGTCCCGGACGATCATCACCGAGCAGGGTGCCTTGTGCGAAATTCGCTTGGCGACGCTGCCAAACAATACCAGCCCCATGCCGCTGAGGCCGAAGGCGCCCACCACCGCCAGATCGGCATCGGTCTCTTCGATGAAGCGGATGATCTCCGTAGAGACATGGCCATCGCGGACCACCAGCTCAACGTCGACCGTTTCGGGGATGCGTTTGCCGTAGACTTCCTGCATCCGTTCGTTCAGGCTCACCACCAGGTTCTCGTCGGGATGTTCGGGCAGCATCAGGTCCGCCTCGGTGAGCATCGGGTTGATCACCGGCGGCAGCACATGGACCACGTAAAGTTTGGCGTTGTAGCGCTGCGCCAGGTCGAGGGCGGTTTTGAAAGCGGCTTCCGCATGATCCGAAAAATCGCTGCAACAGACTATCTGGTTCACGCCCATGGGGGGCCTCCTTTCGCTATGAATGATCAGCGGGCATCAGTGTCCGCAGGATATCCTCTTTGCCGACCACGCCCACCAGTTCGCCTTTTTCCAACACCGGCAGGGTATGGAGATTGTGGTCTACCATCAGGGCCGCCACGGTTTCGATGGTCGACTCCGGTCCGACCGTCACCGGGTTGGGGGTCATGGCATCCGAGACGGACGTGGCGGCAATCTTGCGGACCGCTTTTTCGAAGCTTTTCATGGAACCGAGAGCGATATAGCCGTCGAGAAATGAGAACAGCGAGGGGACGGGAAGCTTTTTCTGCTGGGCGATAATGTCGCTCTGGCACAGCAGGCCGACCAGCTTGCCGGCGTCGTCCACCACCGGCACACCGTTGATGCGGCGTTCCAACAGGATCCTGGCCGCATTGATAATTTCCGAGTTGGCGGTGACGGTAATGGGGTTTTCGGTCATGATTTCTTTTACCAGCATGTCGGCACCTCCGGTGTGTTGCGTGCATAGCCGCAAAAGGAATTTTTTGCGGTTGATTATTAGGCCCGCAGGGATATAAATGGATCTACAACCGGCCGCTACCTGTCAGTGTAGGTGAAGGTCGGCCGGCCTGTCAAAACAAATCCGATGCCGGTTGGTGAACCGCGACAGCGAACTGGGAATCGATTTTCATCCTTACGGTGAACCCTCCCTGGGGCTTGCCGCGGGGAGGGTTCAATGATCGGGAGCGCCTGTATTGCCTGACCCGAATCCATACCAGCGCTATGTCCGGCCCCGCTGCCCGGGGAACGACGTCATGCCTGCACCTTGCCGGACGTCCCGGATGAAGACGGCGCGGGCATATCCCGATGGATCCCGAAACCGCTAAGCCTGCAAGGGGATGCGGCCATGACGTTCAGGATAAAGATGGCACTGGTAATGGTGATCGCCATCGCCGGTATGACGCTTGCGGCCACCGGCCTGATGGACAGGGCCCTGGCGCGAGTCGGTCTTGGAGAACTGCACCGTGCCAATCATCGTTACCTGGATGAATCCTATGACAGCGCACTGGAGGGTTTCCTGGTGCTGTCGGCCGTCAAGAGCGGTCTGGCCGTGATCGAAGGATCCGAGGTGGGAATCGGCTTCAACCTGCAGGTCGGGGACCTGGTTCAATCGGTATACGATTATGTGGACATCGCCTGGAAGACGGTGCTGGCCGGGGGAACCATCCTGTTCATGGCACGGTTGGCATTGGATGGGGTGGCCATGACGGACCACTTCGTCATGGCGCTGGCCTTCTTCGGCCTGTTGATGCTGGCTTCGGGGCGCTGTTTTTTCCCGAACCGGACAGGGATGATCCGGTTCCTGCGATCGGTTACCGCCACCTTCACCGTTTTGACGCTGACGCTCTACCTGGTTCTTCCGCTGGCCGTATACGGCGTCTCGCGTCTGTCCGAGCGGATCACCCGCCCGCTGATCCGGCAGTCCTACGATGCGTTCGACCAGGTCAGCCGGACGTTTTCTCAAGATGCCGCTGAAGGCCGCCTTGACGGTGACGGAAAGGGGGCGTCGGCCATGCAGACGGCCAGGGGGGTGGCTGACCGATACGAGCGTTTGAAAAAGCGGCTCGGGGAACTGGAAGCCTACCTCAGCGAGCAGGGCAGGAACCTTGCGGGAACCACTTTTCAACTGATCGCCGCGTATCTGTTGGACTGCGTGATCTTTCCGCTTGCCTTTGCGGTGGTGCTGGTCCTTTTTCTGAAGGGTGTGTCGGCTTACCTGACCCAGGCCCAGCGTGACCGCCGGCTGGCGGAGACGATCCGGGAGACGGCAAGGCCGGTTTCCACGTCACCGCCCAACGCTTAAGCCGACCCACCATGCAGCGCAAACGCATGGCAGTAAGAAAGGAACGCCAACGGATGAAAACCATCGGCATGATTGGCGGGATGAGTTGGGAATCGACCCTGGTCTATTACCGGATCATCAATGAAACCGTGAGGGCGCGTCTGGGTGGTCTCCACTCGGCAAGGAGCGTTCTTTACTCCGTTGACTTTGCCGAAATCGAAGCCCTGCAGCACGCGGGGCGGTGGGATGAGGCGCAGTCGATCCTGGTTCAAGCGGCACAGGCGCTGGTGCGCGCAGGGGCCGACCTGGTGATTATCTGCACCAACACCATGCACAAACTGGCCGATGGGGTGGCGGCAGGCATGACCGTCCCGTTGCTTCACATCGCCGACCCGACGGCCGAGGCGGTTCTCGCAGCCGGTATGGATACCGTGGCCCTGCTGGGAACCCGGTTTACCATGGAGGAGGATTTCTACCGCAGGCGGCTCGAAGACCGTTTCGGGTTGCGGGTGCTGATTCCCGATGCGGCCCAGCGCCGGACGGTGCATGACATCATCTATACGGAACTTTGTCTGGGGCGGATCCGGGAACCTTCACGCCAGGCTTATGCCCGGATCATCGACGACCTGGTGGATCGCGGTGCCCGGGGGGTCATTCTCGGCTGCACGGAGATCGGACTTCTTGTTCGCGCCGACGGCTGCCCGGTGCCGGTTTTCGATACGGCGCGCATCCACGCCGAAGCGGCGGTGGCTGCGGCGCTGACCGACTGAGTGATGAAGGCCGCGGTCGGCCCGGGATCTGCTATCAGGGTGTTGAAAAACGATTGCGCTGGGCAATACGGCGTTAACATTCGACTCAACATGCGCATTTATCAATCATAAACTGCGCTTTTTCGCCGGATTTTGCCTTGTCTTGCCTGCGCTCATGACGTTTTTCAACACCCTTTTCAAGGACGCGCATGAATGGGAACGAAGTCGTATTGCGTGGCGCCGGTGTAAATCTGTCGGGGCCGGCAGATCTTCCAATTGGGATCGTCCATGCTCTCCTTCCACTGGGCGATCCATCCAGGCAGCCGCCCGATGGCGAACATCACCGTGAACATGTTGGTGGGAATGCCGATGGCTCGCAGGACGATCCCGCTGTAGAAGTCGATGTTGGGGTACAGGTTGTGGTCGACGAAGTAGGCGTCCTTCCGGACCAGCTCCTCCAACTCCTTGGCGATATCCAGCAGCGGATCACTGATCTGCAGGGACTCCAGCAGTTCATCGCACATCTTTTTCATGATTTTTGCCCGTGGATCATAGGTCTTGTAGACCCGGTGGCCGAATCCCATGAGCCTGAACGGGTCGTTCTTGTCCTTGGCCCGTTCGATGGCCTTGCGGTAATTCCCGCCGTCGTCCTGAATGGCGGTGAGCATCTCGACGACCGCCTGGTTGGCGCCTCCGTGCAGCGGTCCCCACAGTGCGGCGATGCCCGATGAAATGGCTGCGTAGAGATTGACTCGGGCGCTGCCCACCACGCGCACGGCCGAGGTGGAGCAGTTCTGCTCATGGTCGGCGTGAAGAATCCAGAATACCCGCAGGGCATTGACGGCTGCCCGGTTGAGTTCATAGGGCCTCACCGGGGTGTGGAACATCATGTTGAGGAAGTTTTCGCAGTAGGTCAGGTCCGGCCTGGGATAGACCACCTTGTGGCCCCGGGAGATCTTGTACGACATGGCAGCCATGGTGCGTACCTTGGCCAGCAGACGGGTCATGGTGATGGTGATCTGTTCCTCGAGGGTGCCCAGTTCCGGGTAAAAGCTCCGCATGGCATTGACCATGGAGGAGAGAATCCCCATGGGATGGGAGGCCCTGGGAAAGTTCTGGTAGAAGGCCTTGAGGTCTTCATGGACCAGGCTGTTGTCGTTGAGCATCACCGAAAAACGGGTCAGCTGCTCACGGTTGGGAAGCTTGCCGTTGATCAGCAGATAAGCGGTCTCTTTGAACGTGCCGTGTTCGGCCAGCTGCTCCACGGGGATGCCGCGGTAGCGCAGAATGCCTTTTTCGCCGTCCATGTAGGTGATGGCGCTCAGGCAGCTGCCGGTGTTGGCGTAGCCGGGGTCCAGAGTGATAAAGCCGGTGCTGGCACGCAAGGTGGAAATGTCGATGGCCTTTTCCCCTTCGGTGCCGGTGACGACCGGTAGCTGTATTTGCTGCCCGTTATAGGTGAGGGTAACAAATTCTTCCATGGTGACTCCTTTCTCTCCGGAAAGACCCGGTATCCTCCTGATGTGGTTGAACGGCGATTCAGATCGGATGTCCCGTCGGTGACTGCGCACCGGCACAATTGTCTTGCCTGTCGGCCGGTTTCAACGTAATAAAAAAACGGCTGGCGCACATGCCTTGCACCGGCCCGGGAATCCGTTGTGGTCTTTATCTCACGATCAAGGAAAACAGCCCTTTACTCCCCTTGCCGCTTCAGTGCAGGGCCGGCTTCATATAAAACCGGCATGGAGGCTTTCCATTCGGGTATTCAAATCGAAAAAAGGGCAGGGCCGTTCGGGTGACAGCCGATATTCATATGAATATCCGCCCCAGATGTCAAATGCCAAATCAGGCTTCCAAGGAGAAATGCGATGTCATACAAGGACAACCTGTTAAAGAAGATAGAGATCGATCGCCTGGTGCGGACCATCGCCGATGCCATCGGGCCGGTTGAGAGCGGCAAACGCATCGACAAGTCGGTGTTGGCCCGATTGATGACCTTTTTTCCCTGGGGCCGCCGCGAGGAGCGGGATCTGGTGTTGTTCCTGGAAACCGACGGCCCCGGGAAAACGCGTATCCTGGTGATGGACAATGACCTGACCCTTTACCACACCAGCGTGGAAGATGTGGTGCTGAGAAAAAGTCCCACCGTGAAAGAGATGGTGAACATTCGCAATGCCGTAAAAATTCTCAACGACAAGGATGTGGTGATCAGCAAGAAGGCGGCATCCCTGGAGACCATTCGGGGAATCTGCATCGGTGAACTGGACCTTCGCTTCACCCAGGCGGATATCGATGGCATTGCCCGGGATGGGGTGGCGTCCCTGGAGAACGGTTACGTCCAGGGCGTTCAGGAGGGCCTGATGCTGTTCGCCGAACTGCTTGGGCTGACACCGGCGCCCAAGGCCTTTGCGTTGAACCACCACGACATTTACGGCCGGGTGGCTGAAAAGCCCGGTGGCGAGACCACATTCGGCCCGCTGGTGATGTTCAGCCTGGTCCACAACACCTTGACCTACCTGCAGACCCCTTTGAGCAGCCGCGACAAAGGGCGCTTCGATACGCTCACGTCCATGGCCTCGGGGGAAGCTGAGGCGTCGGCTTCGGGGCCGGCGGTGTTCGATCTGATGGCATCCAAGGCGATGGCTGCTGCGCATTAGCGGCCCGTGATGCAACAACGCCGGTCAAACCTGTGCTTTTGCCCGGGGACCGTCCGAAGGGAGGGGATCGCCGACCCCGCCTTGAGACCACCTTGACCGCAAGGCGAACTTACATGCCGAATTTTCGCAGCATTTCGATGACTTTATCCTGGCTCTGTTTCTGGACGATGACGGCTTTTTGGTGGTGGGCTTTTTTTATTTTTTTCGCCAGCGCATCCAGGTCAGCCGGTTTTTCCACAAAATCCATAGCCCCCGCCTTCATGGCCTCCACGCCTTTCTGAACCGTGGCATGGCCGGTGAGCAGAATGATCTGCATTTCCGGTCGTTTTTCCTTGATGGCCTTCAGGGCCTGGATGCCATCCATTTCCGGCATCATGAAGTCCATGATCACCGCATCGTAGGATTCGGCGGCGATCAGCGACAGCGCCTCGGTTGCCGATGTGGAGGTGGTCACTTCCATATCGCGGGCGCGCATGCGTTCGGCCATGATTTCCAGAAACTCGACCTCGTCGTCAACCAGCAATACTCTTTCCTTCATTGTGCACTCCTTTCCAGTTACCCGTGAAATAACACTGACTATGATAAAATAATTACGATTTCTCCCTTTTCCTTGTCCGCCTTCAAGTGGACACCGAGGAGCCCGGACACCATCGTCTCCCTGGGCGAAGGAAAAACCTCTCCACCGGCCGGGAAATCTTCTGCCAACCCGCAAAAACGAATCCGGGGGGTATCTCCGGCTTTCTCGGCAACGATGCTCACCGTCCGGCCCGGAGCGCGGGCATCCATGGCCCGGCACAGGCAGGTCCACACCAGGTCTTCCAGGAAAAATCGGTTGCTGACAATGGTCATCGGTGCGGCCGGTACGTCGATCTCGGGCGGGTTTCCCTTCATGGCGATCAGACGCGCTGCCACAACGGACACAAAATGAATGACCTCCCCAATGTTTACGGTCTCTAAGGGGTGGTCGGCGCTGTGGGCAAACCGGTTCATGTCCCTGACGATACGGTCGCCCCGGTTCACCTGGCGGACGATGGATTGGGCCAGTCCCGACAGCCGTTCCGGGGAAAGCGGCATCCCCTTTTCGATCATCATGACCATGTCCTGGAGCAACCCGGCGTTTTCATTGATGATGGCCAGCACGTTTTTGATTTCGTGGGAAATGGATGCCGATATCTCTCCGAAGAAGCGGGCGCCCTCGATGGCCATGGCCGGGGAATCGTCTCTCATGTTGTCTTCTCTTCCGTGATTGGGCTGTCGGCGGCAGCGTTGTTTGCCGGAGGTATGGCACAGGCGGCGGCGGACGATAACCGCGGCAGCTTGATGGGCAGGGTGACCACAAATTGCGTTCCCCGGTTGGGCTGGCTGCTCACCGTGACCTCGCCGCCCATTTCCGAGACCATGCCATAGGTGACGGACAGTCCCAAGCCGGTGCCCCCGTGACCCTGGCGGGTAGAGAAAAAGGGCTCGAAGACGCGCTTTAGGTCTGATTCAGGGATGCCGTGCCCGGTGTCGGCCACGGTCACCGTGACATGCGTGCTTCCTTTGCGCTCGATCGTGACGTCAAGCCGCCCGCCGTCCGCCATGGCGGCAAACGCATTGTTGATCAGGTTCAGGAAAATCTGCTGGACATTGCCCCGGTCGCTTTCGAAGATCGGGATGCTGTCCTGCACCCTTACCGAAACGGCGATGCAGCGCCGTTCGGCTTCTTTTTCCATGAAACCGAGCACCTGCCGGATGATGGCCTCGATGTCCACCGCTTCGACGGACGATTCCATGTGCCGGGCAAAATCCAGCAGCCGCCGGGTGATGGTGCCGCAGCGACGCACCGATCCCAGCACGTCGTCCACCAGCCTGATGAGCTTCTCGTTGCCGCTGTAATTGCTGTTGATGGTGAACAGGTCCTTGATCAGTCCGGCCTTCTGGTTGATGATGGCCAGCGGGTTGTTGATTTCGTGGGCCACCCCCGAGGCCAGACGGCCGATGGACGACAGCTTGTTGGCATACTCCACCTGATGCAGCGCCTGTACCCGGCGCTGGTCGGCGGCATGGATGCGGTTGACCAGGTAAGTGGCCACCCCCAGGATGGAGACCAGGATCATGGCGATACTGAAGAGCAGAAATCCGATAAGGCGCATGCGCGGCTTAAGCCACAGGTCCATGATCCCCGATTCCTGCCGGACCATTACAAACAAAAAGGGGCTGTCGGGAATCGCGGCAATGCCAAGCAGAATGGAACGGCCGACCTGATCCACCGTTCTCAGCGTCCGGGTGCCGTCGACACTTTCGGGGATGGCCAGCAGCGCTTTTTCGAAGCGCTTTCCATATTGCCGGGCATGTGTCTGGAGAATCCCCTGGCTGTTGACGATGAAGGCGTCGTCGCCCTCGTCCAGGGTCAGCTGCAGCACGGGGGCGTCCAACAATCCGGCATCCAGCGTCGACCGCAACACGAAGAAGCCGCCGGTCTCCAGGTCATGCCGGATGGCGACGACCAACCCATGGTTTTGTCCCTGGTCTACGGTCACGTCGCTGATGAAAAATCCATTGGCGACGGCGCGATCGAAGCAAACGGTCGGTTTTGCCCGGTTTTTCTTCAGTGCGGCCGGCCCGGCATGCGCCTGTATGGTGCAGTCGGCGTCCACCACGGCGAGGTCCACGAACCCTCCCATGCCGCCCTGCAGGTTGGCCAAGATGGTGTCGAGTCTCCCCGGTGCGAGCAGGTCCGACAGGCTGTTGTCCCGGGCGACGAATTCAAGGGCTGCCCGTCGCTGGGAAAGCAGGAACGAGATGCTCCGCCAGGTGTTGGAAACTATGCGGACAGTGCCCATCTCCGCTTCGGATTCAAAGGCCTGACGGGTGAGCCGGTAGTCGACCAGAGTCATGACCAGCAGGGGGGTAAGCGTCACCACGGTGGTGAAGACCACGATCATCAGCCATTTGCGCCTGAAGCTGAAGTGGCTGCTGCCAGGTCCTGAAGCCGCATCCCGATGGTCCCAGAAACGGGGTTTGAATCGGGCCAGATTCAGCATGGACGACACCCATTTGCAGGCGGGAAAGCCGGCATGCCCGTCTCAGGATTTGAATTGCTGGATTTTTTCATGGGCTTTTTTCAGGGTCTCGCTCAACTCGTCGATGTCCACCGGTTTTTGCATATAGGCGAAGGCGCCCAGCTGCATGCACTGCTTGCGGTCTGCCTCGCTGCCGTGGCCGGTGAGAACGATCACCTCGATTTCCGGCCGGGTGGTTTTGACCTGCTTCAGGATTTCCATACCGTCGATACCCGGCATTTTCAGATCGATGATCATCACTTCCGGATCGTCCTCAGCCACCAGGGTCAGGGCCGATTCGCCGTCATAGGCCACGGCGGATCCCATTTCGCGCAGTTCCAGGCGCTCGGACAGGGTCTGAACGAACTCGCGTTCATCGTCCACCAGCAGCACGCGGGAGGGTACCTCGAAGCTGTGTTTGCGGTAGATGTGGGCCTGGTGGAAATTTTTGCCGACGATCGTTTTTACCGACCGGACACCGGCAACCGCGCCGGCAATGGATTTGAGCTCCTCTTCCAGCCGCGTCAGCATCAGCACGTGTTTGTTGATGGTCAAAACCACCGCCCCGTTTTCGGCCGTCACCGAGACATCGTGTCCGGCACGGCAGAGCGCCATCTCAACGGTGGCGGCCAGCAAGAAATTTTTTTCGGCCTGAATGGAGGCGTTGGTGCGTCGAACGGCATCCTTGATGAGATTTTCCTCGATCAGTGCGCCGGCCTTGGCCACATTCATCCGGTTCATGGGGAGCACCATGTCGTAGAGGCTGATGTCCCAGGGATCCTTGGCGGAAAACACGGTTTCGACCCAGGCGGCATTGTCCGCATCCCGGGTCCGGATCTGTTTCAGGGCATCCTTTTCAGTCAACCCCTGGACGACTTCGGCCTGTTCGACACGATAGGGTGTTTCGGCGATAATACAGACCCTGAGCATGTGGCTGACCGACTGGGGGATCAGCAGGCTGGAAAACCCGTGGACCACGGCAGGGCCCTTCACCAGTTCGGTTGCCAACGCCAGGCGAAGGCAGGCGATCGAGCACTCCTTTTCATGGGTGAACTTGTTGAACACCGAGGTTTTGGCCGAAAAGGCCCGCCGAACCTTGTTTTCCGGCATGCCTGATGTCTCGGCGGCCCTGGCGACCACCTGGTCGTCGGTGATCAGTCGGTACCCGGTGCTGTCCATCACGTCCCGGACCACCGCGTCCGCACTGCAGAAAATGCCGCTGAAGATGGCAATCACAGACATCGTTACCCTCCTTTGGGTTCGCTGTGGGTCGATAGGGTTCGAACCGAGGTCAACGGGCAGTCTTTTTCGCTGCCCCCCCTATGGGTTTTTTCATGAATGGATCGAATGGCCTGCTTCATGGTCGGATAGATGTGATCTTCACCGATCTTATAAAGCAGGTGCGTACGTCGCAGCACTTGCATCACGGGTTCATGAACGCTGCTCAAGGAAATGTCGATGCCCGCGCTTCTGACCCGGTCCACGATCAGCGACAATGACTCCTGGCCCGACGCGTCCATGTCGTTGATGGATTCGGCGGCGATGATGATGTGTTTGAGCGATTTTTTAATTTTGCGGCGGTGGCGGATCTGATCCTCCAGATAGCTGGCGTTGGCAAAAAAAAGCGGCCCGTCGAAACGCACCACGTCGATGTAGCGGCACTCTTTTAGCCCGTGGGTCACCACGTCGTGGAGTGCCTTGTCCAGTCCCATGGACAGGTCCACCACCGGGGGCCGCATGCTCCGGTATAGAAATACGCAAAGCGACAGCCCCACCCCCACGAAGATGCCCCGGTCCAGGTGGGGGGCGAAGACCAGGGTGCACAGGAAGGTGATCACCGAGATGGCCCCGTCGTACCATTGGGCCCGCCAGGCGTCAATGAATCCCCGGGCGTTGATCAAACCGGCCACCGCCATCATGATGATAGCCGCCAATACGCTCTGGGGCAGGTGGTAGAGCAGGGGCGTGAAGAAAAACAGGGTTGCCACCACCGCCAGACTGGCAATCACGCTGGACAGACCGGAAACGGCGCCGGCCTGGAGATTGACCGCCGAGCGTGAAAAGGATCCGGCCACGGGAT
Source organism: Desulfosarcina sp. (assembly GCF_055467485.1). Taxonomy (NCBI): domain Bacteria; kingdom Pseudomonadati; phylum Thermodesulfobacteriota; class Desulfobacteria; order Desulfobacterales; family Desulfosarcinaceae; genus Desulfosarcina; species Desulfosarcina sp. The sequence goes on from NZ_JBUOIV010000017.1 coordinate 24,256, forward strand.
AGCTTTGGGCCACCGAACCGATCATGTTGGCCAGCCCCTGCCCCATGAGTTCCTGATTCGGGTCGATGCGCTGCCCGGTTTTGGCGGCCATGGCTTTGGCGATGGAGATGGCCTCCATGAATCCCAGCAGGGCGATGATGACGGCCGGAGGCATCAGTGCCATGGCGCCGTGGCCATCGATTTCGGGAAAAGAGAAATCCGGAAGGCCCTTTGGTATGGCACCCACCACTTCACCCCCGCCGCAGAAGACCAGGGCCGCTGCTTCCAGGGGTGCGCTGCCGATTTTTATCCGCCAGGTGCGGCCCATTTTTACCGTGTCTGCCGGACGGTTGCCTCTGGCGTAAAAGCGAATGGCGCCATCCCGGTCCCGGCCGGCTTCAAAAAGCAGGCGGCGGATCCGGTGCCGGAAGTCTGCCGCTTTATCCGCCTTCAAGTCCATTTGATAATTCAGGATTTCCAGGTCTCTGCGGGAATCGATGACGGTCATGCGGTGGCCGTCGGTTTTTGCCTGCTTGAGGGCCGCGTTGATCCGGGTGCGCTGTGCTGCCATCTGACCGAGTTGCGCCGCCTCTGCGTTATAGTGAAGGACCAATGCCCGGGTCTCTGCATCGACCACTGATTCCAGGGGCATCGTGACCTTGTGTTCGAATCCGGTGGCCCAGCTGATCAAGGTGGTGGCGGCCACCGCCACAAGTACGTTGGGGATCCGCAGGGTGATCTTTTTCAGGCCCATCATGACCGCGAAGGCAAACAGGCCCATCATGAGCGTGGGCCAGTGCGTGTAGTAAAGCGCCGCTTTCACCACCTGGATGACCGTATGGTAATGATAGTCGCTGCTGTCCACTGCCACCCCGAACAATTTGGAGATCTGGCCGGTGGCGATGATGATGGCGGCCGCGTTGGTGAAGCCGTTGACAACCGGATGCGAAAGGAAGTTCACCAGCAGGCCCAGGCGAAACAGGCCCAAGCCGAATTGAAACAGCCCCACCATCAGGGCCAGCAGGACCGCATACCCGATATACGCCTGGCTGCCGGTGGTGGCCAGGGGCTGAAGGGCCACGGCGGCCATCAGGGAGACTACGGCAACCGGCCCGGTGGCCAGTTGGCGGCTGGATCCGAACAGGGCCGCCACCGCCGGCGGCAGAAATGCCGCATACAGGCCGTAATAGGCCGGCAGACCGGCCAACTGAGCATAGGCCATGGACTGGGGAACCAGCACCAGTGCCACGGTCAAGCCGGCAAACAGGTCTCCCCTGAGGTGTCCGGCACGATAACCGGGCAGCCATTCCAGGAAAGGCAGCAGCCGGCTCAATGCGAGGTAGCGCCATGCGGATGGTGAGTGTCGGGCCATGGCGGTCTACCGGCCTCCTGTCAGCAGCCTGCGGCAGGCCACCATCAGGCTATCGTAAAGGGTGCCGGCGTCATACACCCGGTAAGTGTTGAGCCTGACAATGCCATCCACCATGGCAAATAAAACCATGGCCGTCTTTCGCGGGGAGTCGACCGCCACCGATCCGTCATGCACGCCCTTTTGGATTCCCTCCTCGAAGATGTCCAGCAGGCAGGTGTAGATGGATTCGAGGTGGCTGCGGCACACCGGACTGGTTTCGGCCATTTGGTAGGGATCATGGCGGTGCAGTATCAGGAACTGGTCTTCCATGGTGCTGGCCAAGCGCAAATAAAAGGTGATGACCCCTTCGACCCGCTCAATTCCTTTCTGATTCGGGCAGGTCTGCTGATGCCGGTCGAATTGGTCCAGAATTCCCTCTTTGACATCATTGAGCACCTGAAGAAAGAGGTCTTCCTTGTTTTTAAAATGGTGAAAGATGGTTCCGGTTGCCGCACCGGTCATGGTAGACAGTTCAGCCATGGCGGTTCCCTGAAACCCGTTTCGGGAAAACAGCCGGGTGGCCGAAGCAAGGATTGCATTTCGCTTGGACATGTGTTACCTGTTCGAAATTAAGCCAACCGAATGATCGGTCGGTTTTCTTTAACTAAAGACTTTGAATGGAAATGTCAATAGGAGAGATATGATCGACCCTTCTTTACCCGAAAAGGCGGAACTGCTGGAGAAGCTCAAACAAGGCGGCTTTGACGTTCCCGACTTCATCTATGTTCCCCCGCAGCATTTTGAGACCGAAAACTTCGCGGCCCTCGAAGCGTTTCTGGAAAAACATCGGGAAAGCTTCAAGGTGATCGCCCGCAGCGCCCATCCGATGGAACGCCGTTTCAAAGGCGGGACATTCGACTCTTTGGAAACCTATGCCGACGTGGGGGGCATCCGCTATGCCCGCAACAAGATGATCAAGCTTGCCGGAAGCAGCAAGCGTTTGAGCATCGCCCGCCAGCAGCGGTTCAATTGTGCGCCGGAGATGGATCTTGAACAGATGGGGGTGATCGTCATGCCCTTCATCGACGGGTCCAGCGTGATGGCCAAGATCATTGGCGGCAACTGGGAGTTCGGATATTGTCGGGATCGCATCCACAAGGTACAGAGCGAGCCGTACATCACCCGGACCCCCCATGACCGACGCCTGGTTCAGCTGTCAAAGGAGATCCAGAAACATCTGGGATTCCGCTGCGAGATCGAATACATCATTTCGGCCGACGGCGGCATTCACGTGGTGCAGGCCAAAGACATTTCAAGCATCGACATCCTGGAAGAAAAGGAGAGTCAGCGGTCCATCACCCTTGACGGTGTCCGGCGGATCCGCAAACGGCGAAGCTACCGGGAGCGTCCGGTGTACGTAATGGATAATAAAGCTTTTTATATCGACATCATCTCCCAGTGTGAGGAGATGGCCAGCGAGTCTGCCACGTCCGGCAAGACCGATATTGACCAGATCATCGATTCCATCAAGGCTTATGAAGCGGATCTTGAGGCGTTTGCCCTGCGCCACCAGCGCTACGCGGTCCTCGGGCTTGCCATTCAGGACCCGGTCGATCTTTACCAGATTGCCAGCCATTACCTGGACGACACCCCGGAATTGCAGGCGAAATTGTCCAAAGCCCTGCACAATAACCTCTACCAGATCGATATCTTCCTGTCCGAAGCCGATACGCTCATCGCCAAGGACAAGTTCCGGATCAATCTGTGCAGCCACGATGCATACGGCATCGACACGGTCCGAAACCCCCTGTGGAGCGTCTACTGGTATGTGGATCGCCACGATGACGTGGTCCGCGAATTCAAGCGGATCGGATTTAAGACCGGAGACACGGTCGGTATCGACATCGATGTCGAAGACAAACCCACCGTTTACCGCCAGTAGCAGTCATGGATCGAGAAAATCCTTGAGATTGATCACCTTTCCCTGTCCATTGCCGTGTTGCCGCAGGTCCTGCATGGCGCCTTCGCGTTGTTTTTTGCGGACCTGGTCCATGATCCCCTCGAGTTTGGGATTGTCGGCCATCAGCTTTTTGATCTGAGTCTCAAGGGCTTGCCAGCCGGCTTCCAATGCGTCCGTCTTTATTGAAAAAGATGCCATTTCGGTAAGTAATCGGACCAGTTGAAGCATCATGCCGTGGTGGGTGATCCCCTGCAGGTAGGCAGGGCAGTGGCTCCACAGGCTGGCGCCGGCTATCGCGCGCTGTCGGCAGGCTTCCAGGATGATCGTATGGATGGCGCTGGGGCCGTGATAATTGATCGGGATCACCCGGTGCCGGCCGAGCACGCCTTGGAAACCGCTGCCGGTGGTCACCGCTGAAAGGATCCGGTCCGTGTGCAATACGTTGTCGAACATACTGCCCAGGGTGATCACCCCCGGGGTTTTGAGCCGGTGGGCCAGATCCACCAGTTCCCGGGAAAACCGGTACCAGTTCAGGCTGGGCTCGTCGGCGATCAATATGACCAGATCATTTTCACCGGGAGGGGTTTCGATGGCGAATAAGCGTCCCCCCGGGGGGGTGATCGATTTTATGACGCCATTTTCGATTTTCACCACCGGCCGGCTTTCGTCATAACGATAGCAGGCGTCGGTTTCCATCTGGGCGAAGGAAACGGCCGGCAAGGTATCCACCAGATAGGCGGCTATGCCGGCCGACACCTCGAGCGCGTTGCCCCATCCCCGGAAACCGACGATAACCACCGGTGTTGCCAGGGCGGGCAGGGCCTCCAATCGGATGGTTTGGTATTCCATGCGCGCCATGTCGACCTGCTTTAGCGGGTGTGATCGTGATTGTCCCATTTTCGGAGGGAATCGGTGTACTGTCAATACCCAAATCCCGATGCGTGTCAAGGGACCTGTCCGGGTCAGCCTCTGTGTCGATAGAGTTCCGGGTATAGCCGGTGGGCGCATTCGGGGCAGATGCCGTGGGTGAAATCGGCGTTGGAGTGGCTGGCGATGTAATCCTCGATCGGCTGCCAGGTGCTGTCGGTTTTGCGGATTTTCTTGCAGGAGGCGCAGATGGGCAGCAGACCGCTAAGGGTTTTAACCTCCTGGAGGGCTTTTTGCAGGCGGGCGATCAGTGTCTCCCGCTCTTTGTCCGCTTTGTGCTTGACCACCGCAATTTCAATGGCGGAGCGCAGTTCATTGATGTCGTAGGGTTTGATGATATAGCCGTAAGGATGCGTTTTGATGGCCCGCTCGAATATACGCTGGTCGGAAAGACAGGTCATGAAAATGACGGGCACATCCGAACCGTCGGCAATTTTTGCGGCGGCCTCGATCCCGTTCATCTCACCTTTGAGCAGGATATCCATGGTGACTAGGTCCGGGTGATAGCGGTAAACGGCGCTGATCGCCTCGAGTCCGGTTTCGGCGGTGCCGCACACCTGGTAGTTCAGATTCTCCAAGCGGGCGGTCAGCACGGTGGATACGTTGGGGTCATCTTCCACGACCAGGATGCGGATCTGTTGGTGCATGGCTCGCCTCGCATTGGCTGCGGGCATCCCCTGTTTCAATTCTTGCGCAGGGGATGCCCTTTTGTGTACAGGTATGTCCGGTTTCAACCGCGCTTGTTTCTCAACAAGCTGGCTGAGGTCGCAACGGTGCAGCGATTTCCGGCCAGGCAAGATGAATCCGTTGCATCACCAATTCAGAACCGAGTGTCGATAATCGATTACATACAGCAATTTTCCTGCCACTGTGGTGAGATGATGATGTCATGACGACTTTGTTACTATAGATAAGAACAAATAATCCTTGACACGCCATCCAAAAGCCCCTAAACATATCCGCAAAAACCGCGAAAGAGAGTTTTTCCATGGTTCATGATCCGCTGTCGTATGCATTTATCGTATGGCCGCCTGTATGGCGGAGGTGGCTCGATTTTCCTGCCTGTCGGCTCTGAGCGGTTTGAACCCAGTCAAACGAATAGGATCGCGGGCGGCCCCATCCATGCCCGCCAAGGAGTCTTCAGGGTCGTGGACGCAAACACGGCCTTTTTTATTTGGAATAGGGGATGACAGATGAAATTGAAGGAATTTCCAAGCCGGGAACGGTTCAATGCCCTGGCCCGGACCAGCAACGTGATTCCTGTGTGCCGCGAGATTCTGGCTGACATGGAAACGCCGGTCTCGCTGTTGAAAAAATGCTACGACGACGGTGGCAAGGGGCCGCGGACACCGCTTTTTCTGCTGGAGAGTGTTGAGGGCGGTGAAAAATGGGGGCGGTACAGCTTTCTGGGAACCTCGGCCCGGACCCACGTCAAGGTTTTTGCGGACCAGGTGACCGTAGCCGAAAACGGCCGGGAAGAGAACATCCGCCACGGCGGCGACCCCCTGGCCACCCTGAAAGCTTTCATGAGCCGTTTTCAGCCGGCCGAAATGGCCGAGCTTCCCCGGTTCTGGGGCGGTCTGGTCGGCTATCTCACCTATGAAATGGTTTCATTTTTCGAGCGTATACCCAACCGGCTGCCGGCGGATACCCCCATGGCCCATTTCATAATCGGGGATGAACTGCTGATTTTCGACAACATCCGCAACACGATGATCTGTGTGGCCATCGCCTTTACCGAAGGGAATCCGGATGCCACAGCCGCCTATGAGGACGCCATGACGCGTCTGGACGCCATGGAGCGGCGCATGGCCACGGGTGTCGGCGATGCGATTCCCAAGGGCGCCGGTGACAGCCCGACCATGGTTCCGCTGCTGGCCGCGCAGACGTTCAGGGAGCGGGTGGCCCGCGTAAAGGATCACATCCGGCAAGGGGACGTGATCCAGGCCGTCATTTCGCAGCCCTTTCAATGTCGCGCACCCGGGGATATCATTGCGGTCTATCGGGCTCAGCGTTATGTGAACCCGTCTCCCTACCTTTACTTCTTTCATTTCGACGAGATGGCCCTGGTGGGGTCCTCACCGGAGACCATGGTGCGTCTGGAAAACGGCGTGGCCACCCTGCGGCCCATTGCCGGCACCCGTCCCCGGGGAGCCAGCGAACAGGCGGACCGGGCGCTGGCCGCGGAACTGCTGGCCGACGAGAAGGAGCGGGCCGAGCACCTGATGCTCGTTGACCTGGGGCGAAACGATCTGGGCCGGGTCGCCCGGACCGGCACGGTCCAGGTGACGGACCTGATGGTGGTGGAGCGATACTCCCACGTCATGCACCTGGTGTCCAACATCAACTGTGATATCCAAGATGGCTACGACGCCTGGGACTTGCTGCGGGCATCCTTTCCTGCCGGCACCCTTTCCGGTGCACCCAAGGTGCGGGCCATGGAGATTATCGATGAATTGGAACAAAGTCCCCGGGGGCCGTATGGCGGTGCGGTCGGTTATGTCTCTTTTAGCGGCAACATGGACCTGGCCATTACCATCCGGACCGCTTGCATCGAAAACGGGACGCTTACCGTTCGGGCCGGGGCGGGTATCGTGGCCGATTCGGATCCGGAAACCGAGAGGCTGGAGACCGTCAACAAGGCCATGGCCATTCAACGGGCCCTCGAACTGACCCGCCAGGGGCAGGGGGCGGAGACGACGCCATGATACTGATGATCGACAATTACGACTCCTTCACTTATAATCTGGTCCAGTATCTCAAGCAGATCGGCGAAGGCGTCGAGGTGAAAAGAAACGATGCCGTCACCGTGGATGAAATCGCGGCGATGGCTCCGCAAGCCATCGTGATATCTCCGGGGCCGGGGCGTCCGGAGTCCGCCGGTGTTTCCGTGGATACGATCAGGCGGTTTTCGGGCCAGATACCGATCCTCGGCGTTTGCCTGGGCCACCAGTCCATCGCCCAGGTCTTCGGCGGCCGGGTGGTTGGCGCCAAGCGGCTCATGCACGGCAAAACCTCGGCCATCACCGCTGACGGCAAGGGACTCTTTGCCGGTATCAAGCAGCAATTTCAGGCCATGCGCTACCACAGCCTGGCGGTGGAAAAGGAAAGCCTGCCAGACTGTCTGGCGGTGACCGCCACCGCAGAGGACGGCGAGATCATGGGCCTTCGGCACCGGTCCCATGTTACCGAGGGGATCCAGTTTCACCCCGAATCCATCATGACCCCGCTGGGAAAACGACTGCTGCGCAATTTCCTAAAAATGATTCCCGACGGGGCGCCGGTGTCCGATTGACCGGCGGCACCTTCAGGAGAGATAGGAAGGAGAATCCCAACCATGTTCAAGGATCATCTGGCAACCATTATCGGCCGAACCGATTTGAACCAGTCCCAGATGGCGGAGATGATGTCCGAAATTTTTGACGGCAAGACCACAGACGCCCAGGTGGGCGCCATGATGGCGGCTCTGGCCACCAAAGGGGAAACCTTTGAGGAACTGGCCGGCGCGGCCCGGGCCATGCGCAAAAAGGCCCACCGCATCCAGGCCGCCGCCATGCCGGTGGTGGACACCTGCGGCACCGGTGGCGACGGGCTCAAAACCTTCAACATCTCCACCACCACGGCATTTGTCGTGGCCGGTTGCGGGGTGACCGTGGCCAAACACGGCAACCGCAGCGTCTCGTCCAGGTGCGGCAGCGCCGATGTGCTGGAGACCCTGGGCATCAAGCTGGATACCGACCCGGAAGTGGTCGAAGAGGCGGTCCAGGAGATCGGCATCGGTTTTCTCTTCGCCCCGCTGTACCACAGCGCCATGCGATTTGCCGCCAAGGCGCGCATGGAGGTGGGCCTTCGAAGCATCTTCAACATGCTGGGGCCGCTGACCAATCCAGCCGGCGCCAACTGCCAGCTGCTGGGCGTGTTCGCTCCCCAGCTCACCGAGATGTTCGCCGAGGCGCTTCGCCTGCTGGGCACCAGGAGTGCATTCGTGGTCCACGGGCACGACGGGCTTGACGAGATTTCGGTGTGTGCCCCCACGCGCGTCTCCCAGCTGGAGAACGACATGATTCGCACCTATGACATTTACCCGGAGCAGTATTTCGGCCGTCTGGCCGAGCCGGACCAGATGACCGGCGGCGACCCAGCGGAAAATGCGGCGATTACGCGCAAGATTTTGGCAGGTGAAAAGGGCCCCAAGCGTGACGTGGTGCTGCTCAATACCGCCGCCGCACTGGTGGCCTGCCAGAAGGCCGCGGATCTGACCGCGGGCATCGCCCTTGCCGAACAGGCCATCGACAGCGGGGCCGCCATGGACAAGCTGGAGGCATTGGTTGCCTACACCCGCGACAACGGATAGGGTAATTTCGTATGCCAACCGACTTTCTAAAGCAGATCGTCAAACACAAAGGGCGCGAGATTTCGCAGGCCAGAAAAGGTATCGGCGAAGGCCGGCTGGCGGAACTGGCCCGCCAGCGCTCGGATTTCAGGCCCTTTTTTGAAACGCTGGCGCGGCCGGGTGGCACCGGGGTGAACATCATCGCCGAAATCAAGCGGGCCTCACCATCCAAAGGCGACATTTCTCCTGATCTGGATGCCTCCCTGACCGCTGCCCGGTATGAGGACGGCGGGGCTGCGGCCGTCTCGGTGCTCACCGATCCCGCCTACTTCAAGGGCCGTCTCGAAGATCTGACGGCGGCGCGGTCCGCCTGCTCCCTTCCGGTGCTCAGAAAAGAATTCATCATCAGCAGTTATCAGGTATACGAATCGGCGGCGGCCGGCGCGGATGCCATTCTGCTGATCGCCAGGATCCTCACCGCGGAAAAATTGGGGCGGCTGTACGCCCTGTGTCGCGATCTGGGCATGGATGCCCTGGTGGAAATCCACACGCCGGAGGATGCCCAAACCGTTGCCGCCTGCGGCGCCCGTCTGGTGGGCATTAACAATCGCAACCTGAGCACCTTTGAAACGGACATCGCCACTGCCCTGGACCTGGTCGCCCGCCTGGCCCCCGGCCAGGTGCCGGTGGCGGCCTCCGGTATATCGAGCCCGGCGGACATTCAGCGAAATCTGAAAGCCGGGATCTTCAATTTCCTGGTAGGGGAAAGCATCGTCCGTTCCGACGACCCGGTCCGTTTTATCCGCGGGTTGATGGGGGTGAATGCCGGGGTGCCTTCCCCGGGTAGCGGTGCCGCATGACCGATTCACCTGCGATGCACCGGTCTTTTCCCCAGGTGAAGATCTGCGGGTTGACCGATCCCCAAGAGGCCGCCCATTGTGTGCGCCTGGGCGCGGATGCCGTCGGTGTGGTCTTTTTTCCAAAAAGCCCGCGCCATGTCACCGCGGACCAGGCCAGGGACGTGGTTGAGGCGCTGCCGGAAACGGCGGCTGCCGTGGGCGTCTTCGTCGACGCCGGCTTTTCATATATCATGGCGCGGGTCGAACGCTGCGGCCTTTCCACGGCCCAGCTTCACGGCCGGGAATCGGCACGTCTGGCGGCGCGGCTGAAGGCTGAAGGCGTCGGTGTGATAAAAGCGCTTTTCGTCGACGGCCGGCCGGGTTTTGACAATGCGCCGGATTTTGACGCCGACGGCTATCTGGTAGAGTGCGCCAAAGGCCCGCTCCCCGGCGGCAATGCCATCACCTGGGACTGGGGCGCGGCCAAGGACTTCGGATGCCGGCATCCACTGGTGCTCGCCGGGGGCCTCTCCCCGGACAATGTCGCCGATGCCATCCGTGCAGCCCTGCCGGCGGCCATCGACGTCAGCTCAGGCGTGGAGATGTCGCCGGGGCGAAAGGATCCGGATAAGGTCGCCCGCCTGGTAGCGGCTGTACAAGGCGCCGCGGATCGGTATGCGGGCAAGATGATCAAAACGGTGTTTCGCCCTAAAGGAGAGCGACCCGATGACTGACCGTGAAGCGATGCTGGTGATTCCTCACCGGCAATTGAGCCCGGAGGCACTCGCCGGTCTTATCGAGGAGTTCGTGACCCGCGACGGCACCGATTCGGGCTACACCCGGGGCTCGCTGGCGGAAAACGTGGCCATGGTGCGCCGCCAGTTGGATGCGGGGCAGGCGGTGATCGTCTTCGACAACAGGACCCAAACATGCAACATCAAGCCGGCGGATACGGTATCCGGGCATGACCGCCGACAATAGCGTTCAAGACCATCTGGGAAAGAGGAATCATGAAATATATCGGCGCCCACGTCAGTGCCGCCGGCGGTGTGGAGAATGCACCGCTGAACGCTAAAGCGATCGATGCCACAGCCTTTGCGCTGTTTACCAAAAACCAGCGGCAGTGGAAGGTCAAACCGTTGACGGATGAATCGATCCGCCGCTTCAAGGAGAACTGCACGGCTGCCGGGTACACCGCCGAACAGATCCTGCCCCACGACAGCTACCTGATCAACCTGGGCCATCCCGAACCGGCGGGACTGCAAAAATCGAGGACGGCCTTCATCGATGAAATGAACCGCTGCGAGCAGCTGGGGTTGAAATACCTGAACTTTCATCCGGGCAGCCACCTGAACAAGATCGACGAGGATGTCTGCCTGGCCCGGATTGCCGAATCCATCAACCTGGCCCTGGAAAAGACGCGCGGCGTAACGGCAGTTGTCGAGAACACCGCCGGTCAGGGGACCAACATGGGGCACCGGTTCGAACACCTGGCCGCTATTATCGATGGGGTTGAAGACAAGGCACGCGTGGGGGTCTGTTTAGACACCTGTCACACCTTTTCAGCCGGGTATGACCTGGTCACGCCACGGGGGTACGAAAAGACCCTGGCGAACTTCGACGCCGTGGTGGGCTTCTCTTTTTTAAAAGGTCTTCATCTCAACGACGGCAAGAAAATCATGGGCAGTCGTGTGGACCGCCATGAAAGCCTGGGCCAGGGCACTTTGGGGCTGGAGGTCTTCCGGATGATTGTTAACGACCCTCGCTTCGACGGCATCCCCATGATCCTGGAAACTCCGGATGACAGCCGCTGGGCCGAAGAGATCCGCATGCTGATGGCCATGGTCGAGTAGGTTGAGGAAATGGGGGATGGCGAGTCGATGATTATGGGCCGAATTGCGTGTGCGTGGAGAGTCTGATTCTCCCGTTTTGAAGTGTGGTGAAATCATAAAATTCAACGTCGAACATACGCTACAGTGCCCGGCGCTACAGAAAGTGTCGGCGTTTCCGCCGGCCATTCGATGCGATACGAAAACCAGCATTTCCACCAAACCTGTCATCCGCCCGTTTCAGGGATACCTGGGACGAACCTTGGCTTTTGTATGGAATGCGTCCAAGCCTATTTCTCCTATCTTCCTGTTGATCATCACCCACGGGTAGTTTTTGAAAACCGGATCGTCCAATGGTGTTTCAAACCGTTCGGCATAAATGCGGAAGTTGCCTAATTTCTCCTTCGGTTTCAAGCTGTACCGGCGAATATCTCCGTCCACATGGGCAAAACAGGTCTCGCAGCACAAATCACACGGGGCCAGGAAGCCCTTTATCTTTTCACCGGTCATTCATCCCTCCTTTTGTTATTTGATCCTGTTTAGACACTACCTGTTGTCCCGATAAAAGAAAAGTGGCATAAACGACATAAATGAAGCTGATAACGACAATGACCCATCGGTGGACGGAAAACAATGAAAAGCGTTACCATTCTTGGGCTTCACAACACCACGGCGACCCCCTGGTCATTAGCGCGCAAGCGTCCATCGAGCAGCATCAAACCGAAGCATTCGATTACGACCGATTGGCCGAAACACTCAACATCAGCCGCCGTTCGCTGGTACGGCAATTTAAGCTTCGTACGGGTTTCAAGCCTTTAGGGTGTTTGCAGCAACTGAGGGTGGAGCGGGCCAAGCGGATGCTGGCCAAGGGAATACCAACAGAAGTTTGGCGGATTCATGCAAGGCGAAGGCAGAAAAACCGCACGTCCGGGTCTGTGAGGCGGTGTCGGGCGGTTTGAATTTCTGCCATAACCGGGGCGCTTGGCCATGATAGGCAAGGCAACAGCGTTACCCTTTAAATTGGCTCTTTACAATATACCATTTGGGAACTATTATTTTACCAAATGGTAATTAAAATTGGCGAGGTGGTCATGTACGGCGTATCCATCGGCATCAAACCCCAGAACACGACCCAGTTGATCGCCCGGATCAAAAAAGGGCTGCCGCTGAAGACATTCGGGCAGTTGTGCAAGAACCTGGCGGTCCCGGAAAAAGAGCTGTGCAGGATTTTGAAAATCCCGCTGAGCACCCTGGCCCGGCGTAAAAAGAGCGGGCAGCTCTCCTTTGAAGAGTCCGAACGGGTATTCCGCATCGCCCGGCTCTATGACAAGGCGGTGGAAGTGTTCAGCCAACCCGAATTCGGACGCAAGTGGCTCAAGGAGCCGGCTTGGGCCTTAGGGGATGTGGCTCCCCTGGATTATGCCGACACCGAACTGGGTGCCAAGGAGGTGGAGGATCTGCTGGGACGCATCGAACATGGGGTGTTTACGTGACCCTGACGGCCTGGCGGATTGTCGAATCCAGGTATAAAAACAAAGCCTTCAGCGGCGATGGCGCCAGGCTTTTCGGCGGGCGCTGGAACAGCAAGGGATTGGCCGTGATCTACACGGCCGGCAGCCTGGCGCTGGCCTCCATCGAAATGGTCGTCAACCTGCCTTCTCCCAAGCTGCTGGAAGTATTCGTCCGTATCCCCGTATATTTCGATGCCGTGCTGGTGGAAAGCCTGCCGCCGGCAAAATATCCCCGGAACTGGCAGCACCGCCCCATCTCACCTGAAACCAAGGCCATCGGTGACCGTTGGATCAAGCAGCAGCGCTCGCCTGTACTGAAGGTGCCCAGCGTTGTGGTCCCCGAAGAGTTCAACTACCTGATCAACCCGGCCCACCCTGATTTTGCCAAGATCGAAATCGGGCGCCCGCTGGTGTATCACTTCGACCCACGTTTAGCCAAATAGCATCGACTCGTCATTATTGAGCCAATCGCTGCCCAGGTAAACCTGCAGATCCCAAACATACCCCAACAAGATCACGGATATTCCAGGCAATAGCAAAAAATTTCCGCCTGCCAGGCGGATGGGTACCCGCGTGCTACAGGATTCGTCCAAAAGGCCGATATAGGGGTTGGATTTTACCGTTTGGCGCTTATCTTGACCACAAAGCGATTTTTAAATCGAATGGGGACAGGGGCGCCGTGCCTGATCCTTCAATCTTCACCGGTGACACGCTTATGGGCATGCAATCGCAGTTTGAAACTATCGTTGATCAGGTCGGCCAGGTGGTGCTGGGCAAGGAGGTGCAGATCCGCATGGCCCTGACCTGCCTGTTTGCCGGCGGGCACCTGCTCATCGAGGACATCCCCGGCATCGGCAAGACCACGCTGGCCAAGGTGCTCTCCCGCTGCATGGGCTTGAAGTTCAGGCGGGTTCAGTTCACCAGCGACATGCTGCCCGGTGACATCCTGGGCAGTTCCATTTTTGACCAGAACACCGGTGCATTTGTCTTTCATCCGGGGCCGGTTTTCACCCAGGTGCTGCTGGCTGACGAGATCAATCGGGCCACCCCCAAAACCCAGAGCGCCCTGTTGGAGGCCATGGAGGAAGGGCAGGTCACCAGCGACGGCAAGACCCGTGAGTTGTCCGCCCCTTTTTTTGTCATCGCCACCCAGAACCCCATGGAATTGTCCGGTACCTTTCCGCTTCCCGAGTCGCAGTTGGACCGGTTTTTGATGCGCATCGAACTGGGCTACCCGGATCGTGAGGCGGAGCGGCGACTGCTGGGCGGGGACCGGACGCAGGGTCCGGCGTTGAAGGACATGAAACGGTGTCTGTCTCCCGAAGATGTGCTGGCGCTCCAGAAACAGGTAGACCAGGTGCACGTGGCCGACGCCTTTTTGAACTACCTCCAGGACCTGCTGGATTTTTCCCGTAACGGCAGGCACTTTCACATGGGCCTGTCACCGCGCGCAGGTCTGGCGCTGGTGCATGCCGCCCGCTCCTGGGCCTTTATCAGCGGCCGGGATTACGCCCTGCCCGAAGACATCCAGGCCGTATTGATCAGCGTGGTCGGCCACCGCCTCAGGTCCCGCGATGACTTGGCGGAGATCCCGGCACAGCGGCTGGAAATTCTGTTCCAGGAGGTGGCTATACCGTGACGTCGGCCATTGCACGCACCTTTTATCGCCTTGCGGGCGGCAACAAGACCGTTCCGGTGGTCCTGGGTTTACGCAACATCTATATTCTACCCACGGGTTACGGCGTGCTTTACCTGGCGGTCCTGGGGGCCATGCTGATCGGGTCGATCAACTACAACAACAACCTCGGTTTTTTACTGACTTTTCTACTGGGCAGCCTCGGGCTGACGGCCATGATGCACACCTACAGCATGCTCTATGGCCTGCGACTGGTGTCGGTGACGGCAACGCCGGTATTTGCCGGTGAACCCGTGGAGGTGGACCTGCGGCTTGCCGATGTGGACCGCCCGCGAACCGGCCTTTGCTGGTATTTCAAAACGACGCATCGTATCCGGGCGGATTTCAGGCCCCGGCAACCGGCCCGGGTCCTGGTTGGCGCAAGGGCCGGCCGCCGGGGGCTTTTTGATCCGGGATGGCTGCGCATCGAGTCCGACTATCCCCTGGGATTGTTCCGGGCCTGGGCGCGGATCGACACGGGGCTTAAGTGCCTGGTCTACCCCCGGCCCGTCTCTGCGCCGGTGCCCGGAAACACGACCGTGTCGGCCAACCAAAAAGGCGACATCGGGCAAACCGAGGGCGTCGAGGATTTTGTGGGACTGTCGGCCTACCAACCCGGCGATTCACTACGGCGAATCCACTGGCAGGCCTATTCGAGGGGCCGGGGGCTGCATGTCAAAACCTTTGCCGGCCACGCCGGCGCCGGCCTGATGCTTGATTTTGACGACATCAAGGGCGACGATACGGAGAGAACGCTCTCCATCCTCTGTTTCCATATTCTCCAGGCGCACCATCAGCGACACAGCTACGGCCTGCGGCTGGCCGGACAAACCTTTCCCGCCGCCAACGGCAGGGTCCATCGGGACCGATGCCTCCGGGCGCTGGCCCTTTTCGGAAACGGTTGAGCCATGCAGCGGCAGCCCATTCGCCCGTTGCTGCTTGCCCTTGCGCTGGCCATGGCCCCCTTGGTGCTTCAACTGCCATGGTGGACCGTAGCGTGGTGTTCGGTCTCGTGGGGATACCTGATTTTTCGGGAACGTCGCGGATGGCCCCTGGCGTCGCGAGGCGTCCGGTTGACGATTTTCATGGTCGGCATGGCGGCGGTGCTGATGTTTGCCGGCCTGCGCTTTGACGGCGGGGATTTTATCGCCCTGCTGGCCGTGATGGCCGGAATCAAACCCCTCGAGGTCCGAAGCCGGCGGGACAGTATGGTGACGGTCTTCCTGGCCTATTTTCTGACCATCACCAGCCTGTTCGTTTTCGAAAATCTTTCCATGACGCTCTACCTGTTCGTGTCGGTCTGGACGACCACCGGCGTGCTGATCCATGTGAACGATCCAACGGGATCAATCGGCCGGCAGCTGAAGCTCTCGGCCAGGCTGATCCTTGTGGCGGTTCCTTTGATGGTGCTGCTTTTCCTTCTCTTTCCACGCCTTTCCGGCAGCTTCTGGGTCTCCCCGTGGGCCAAGCAGAGCCGTTCCGGTTTTTCCAGCAGCCTGCGCATCGGCGATGTGTCCCGACTGGTGCTGGTGAACGAACCCGCCTTTGCGGTGACTTTCGACTCGCCTGTCCCTGATGTGGAACGGCTTTATTGGCGCGGAGTCGTCTTCCAGCGCTTTGACGGGGCCGGATGGTATCCCGCCAGCCGCCAGGCAATCCGCCGGGGCAGTATCGGCGGCACGGATCTGTCCCGCTACACGGTGATCCTCGAACCACACGGCCAGCGGAACCTGTTCGTCCTGGATCTGCCGGTGACGGCCAACCCCGCGGCCACCATCATGGACGATCACACCCTGACGGCCCGTCGACCCATCTGGCAGCGCTTTCGATACGGTGCGGCATCATTCCTGGACGGCCTGCAGGATCCTGCCGACGAGCCCGATGGCGCATACCTGCAACTTCCGTTGAACCGGAATCCACAGGCCGTTGCCCTGGCAAACCGGTGGGCCCTGACCCATGGCGGGACCGACGCCCTGGTGGCGGCAGCCATGGCCTTTTTTAAGGAAAATGGGTTCTCCTATACCCTGCAGCCGGACCCGTTGGGGGTTCACGCCGTGGACGATTTTCTTTTTGCCAGCCGCAAGGGATTTTGTGAGCATTTTGCGACCGGCTTTACCGTGCTCATGAGGGCGGCCGGCGTGCCGACGCGGATCGTGGGCGGGTATCAGGGGGGCAGGTGGAACGCCCTGGGCAATTTTCTGACCGTGCGCCATTCCGACGCCCACGTCTGGTGCGAGGTGTGGCAGGAAGGGCAGGGCTGGGTGCGCGTGGATCCGACCTTCGCAGTGGCCCCCGGCCGTATCGACGCCGGCATAGAACGCGCCCTAGCCGAAGAGGAACTGCTCTGGTTTCTAAGCCGTACGCGGGACGATCTGTTGTCCCGTTTGAGCGAAACCGTGCGCCAGACCTGGGAGACCGTGAATACCCGCTGGAACATATGGTTCATGGGCTTTTCCGCCGAAGACCAGATCGCGCTTTTGAAACGGATAGGCATTTCTGCGGGACGGCAAGGCGGCTGGCTGCTGTTTATGGTGCTGCCTGCGCTGTTTGTCGCCGGGGTGATGATGCTGGGCGGCATGCGCAAAAAATCAGACTCTAAACCGCTCGAAGACAACGTGCTGAAGATTTATGGCCGTTTTCTGGACAAGATGGCGACTGCCGGCATTCCCAAAGCATCCCACCAGGGGCCGTTGGACTATGGCCGCATGGTGATGGACCGGCATCCTGCACTCGAGCGCGATGTGGATGCAATTATTGGCAGCTACATCCGTCTGCGATACGGCCGCCAAGGCGATATGGGCGCCTTGCAGGCTTTCCGCCTGCGGGTGCGGCGGTTTAAGCCGCGGCAGCTGATGGCCGCCGCAAGCCGGACGGCGGAGGACTGAGGACGGATATCGGATGTCTGATTTCGGAAACCAGAAACCCGTTTTGTGATCCTCAATCCATTGACCGATCATCCGGCGGCGTCAGCGATCCCCGGTGAATGGCCGAATGGCCGAACCGTTCGGCAATCCGGTCTACAGCCCGGTCAATTCTTTCCCATCCGCTCTCTTTTTTTTCAATGCCCGGAAACAGGCAGGCCTGTTGGGGCGTGGTGTCGGCAATCAATGCCGATGCCCCAACGCCGATCAGCCGGATCGCCTTGTCCAAAGCCTGACCGGCCAGCAGGGACTCGGCCGTGCGGTAGATGGTTTCCGAGGACTGACTGGGGTGGTCCAGGGTGACGCTGCGGGTCGTCTGCTTGAAGTCCCTGTCTTTGAGTTTCAATGTGATGGTCCGGGCCAGAAACCGCTGGCGGCGAAGCTGGCGCCCCACCTCCTGGCTCTGTGCCAGCAGATGCTGCTTCAACCGTTCCCGGTCCCGGGTGTCGGCGGACAGGGTCCGTTCCGTAGAAATGGATTTGGTGGGGGAGTGGGGGGTAACGGCGGCCTCATCCCGGCCGTGGGCAAGGTCCACCAGCCGATGGCCGAATTTGCCCAGCCGCTTCACCAGAACGGTTCGGCCGGATTTTCTTACGTCTCCCAGCGTTGCGATGCCCATCTGCCTCAGCTGCTGATGGGCATGCTTGCCCACACCCGGCACCTTTTCCACGGGCAGGGCGGCGATGACAGCGGAAACGGCTTCCCGGTCGATGACAGTCAAGCCGTCCGGCTTTTGCATGTCCGAGGCAATTTTGGCCAGGAATTTCAATGGGGCAATGCCGATGGAGCAGGTCAGGTTCACCTTGTCCAGGATCTCGGTCTTAATGGCGCGCGCCATGTCAAGGGGTGTGCCGTAAAGCCGACCGCATCCGGCCGCATCCAGGTAGGCTTCATCGATGGAAACCTGCTCGACGACCGGCGAATAGCGCTCCAGGATGGCCATCACCAATCGGGACACCTCGCTGTAGCGGCCCCGGCGAGGGGGTACGATGACCAGCCGGGGGCAGCGCTTTTTGGCCATGAACATGGGCATGGCGCTGTGGATGCCGTATCGGCGGGCCTCATAGCTGGCGGCCGCCACGACTCCCCGGCCCGAGTCGCCGCCCACGACCAGGGCTTGTCCCCTCAGTTCGGGTCGGTCCAGTTGTTCCACCGAGGCAAAAAAGGCGTCCATGTCGATGTGCAGAATCATAGACCCACTTTACCGGTTACCTGTTTTCCTTTCAAGACATGTTAGGCGTCCAGGGTTGCTGGAGATGAAATGGCAGCTGCAGGGAAAGAAAATGACCGGTATCGGATTCCGGGGTTGTCAGAGATTACAAAAATGTTGTAAACAGGAATCCGTCATACATTTTTTGAGTTCCATCATGCGTCAAGAAAAGGAAAAAGATGAAAGCCATTGAACAAGTAACCCTTTTTTATGAGATATCCAATGCACTAAACGAGCATCTGGACCTGAAAAAATCCATGTACAAGGTGCTGGATATCCTCTCCACGTCCATGCAGATGGAGCGGGGTACCATCTCTATTCTCAACCCCTTGAGAAACGAAATTAACATCGAGGTCGCCCACAGCCTTTCCAAAAGCGCCATGGAGCGGGTGAAATACAAGCTGGGCGAGGGCATCATCGGCCGGGTGATCGAAACCGGCGAGGCCGTGGCCATTCCCAAAATCAGTGAGGAACCCCTGTTTCTCAACCGGACCGCATCGCGTAAAATCAAAGGGATGGGTGAAGTCTCGTTCATTTGTGTACCGGTTCAAAAGGGCAAACGGGTGGTGGGTGCCCTGAGCGTGGACCGGGCCTACGATCCTGAATACCCTCTGGAGGAAGGCACGAAACTGCTTTCCGTCGTGGCCACCATGCTGGCCCGCCATGCCATCAACCTGGAAACCATCCACCTGGAAAAAGAGGCCCTGCGGGCGGAAAACAAGCGTCTGCGGGATGAACTGGAAAACAAGTACCGCATCAACAACATCATCGGCAACAGCAACAAAATGCGCGAAGTCTACCAGATGATCAGCCAGGTTTCGCGCAGCAACGCCACGGTCCTGATCCGTGGGGAGAGCGGCACCGGAAAGGAACTGGTGGCCAACTCCATTCACTACAACTCCACGCGGTCGAAAGGGCCGTTCGTCAAGGTCAATTGCGCGGCCATTCCCACCAACCTCATCGAGAGCGAACTGTTCGGCCATGAAAAGGGCGCATTCACGGGGGCGGTCAAACAGAAGCCCGGGCGGTTTGAACTGGCCCACAAGGGCACCATTTTTCTGGACGAAATCGGCAGCATCGAACCCGATGTGCAGGTGAGGCTGCTGCGTGTTCTCCAGGAGCGCGAATTCGAGCGGGTGGGCGGCCACCGGACCCTCAAGGTGGATGTGCGCATCATCGCCGCCACCAACAAGAACCTGGAACAGGCGGTGGAGGAGGACTCCTTCCGCGGAGACCTGTATTACCGTCTCAATGTGTTTCCCATCTATATGCCCCCCTTGCGCGAACGCAAAACGGATATCCTGCTGCTGTCGGACTTCTTTCTGGAGCGGTACGCCGAAGAGAACGGACGGGAAGTCAAGCGGCTCTCCACCCCGGCCATCGACATGCTCATGGCCTACCACTGGCCCGGAAACGTGCGGGAACTGGAAAACTGCATCGAGCGGGCCGTGCTGCTCTGCGAAGAGGGTGCCATCCACAGTTACCACCTGCCGCCCACGCTTCAGACAGGCAAGGAGAGCGGCACCCTTCCGGATCTTTCCCTGGAGGATGCCGTGGGGGCGCTGGAAAGGGAAATGATCATCGACGCCTTGAAAAATACCCGGGGCAACATTACCCTGGCTTCGGAAATCCTCAAGACCACGGTGCGCAAATTTGCCTACAAGGCCAAGAAGTACGGGGTGGATTATCGAACCTACCGATAAATGGCAAGTCAGGAAGCAGCGTCGGGATTGGTACGGATGCGGCCGATCAGTACGGCCTCGCCGCGGATGGCGTCGGCCAGCTGCCGGGTGAGCGTGCCTTTCTGTGACCGGATCTGGCCGGTACCTTCCGAACGATCGACCAGCCAGGTGACGTACATTTTTTCAAGGGTGGCGTTGACATCGATCAGCACCCGGGCCATGCGTTCCCGGGCTTTCTGCATTTCTTCGGTTTGGGAGGCGACGATTCCGCGCTGATTGGGGAATTTCTTGCCGATGCGTTTCAGCCGGTCCAGTTCCGCGTCCATCATCACCAGGATGTCATCCAGCATGATCATGTTGCGGTAAAGGGCGCCGGACACCTGGTCGTGGGTAAAGCGAATCAGTTCCCCTTTGACTTTCAGGGAAGCGAGTTTGGATCGAAGCGGCTCCTTTTTAAAGTACTTGCCGTAGGCCAAAAAACCTCCGCCACCGGCAAGGGCGAGCACGAGCACCAAGGCGATGATGATTCCGGCGGCCCCGCCGCGGGGATTGTTCATCAGGCTGATCGGACGGTGTAAGTTGATGGCCATGCTTTTTTTCAGCGATATCGGTGTTTTTCGTCATTCCGGTGAAAGCCGGCGTGAAGGTATATTATCTAATTCGGCCGACGGTTCAATCATTTGACGGCGTTTTACTACCATTATCGGCAGGCGGCCGAAAACCTGAATTTTTTTTTGGCCATTTTCCCTCCAATGGCCGTTCTCGATGACGGCCTGGCCGGTTTTCCATTGACGATATCCATCTGTTTCAATAAATTAAATGGCTTATCGATTCGATCGCCATTTTTCTTTCTATCACGATAATTACCAGACAGGAGAACGATATGCGTGTGGCATTGAGCATTGCCGGATCGGATTCGTCGGGCGGGGCCGGAATCCAGGCCGACCTGAAAACCTTTCAGGCGTTGGGGGTGTTCGGCATGAGCGCCGTGACCGCGGTGACGGTGCAGAATACCCAGAAGGTATATGCCATTCAGGAGATGCGGCCGGAGATCGTTCACGGCCAGATTGTCTGCCTGTTCGACGATATCCCCGTGCATGCCGTCAAGATCGGTATGGTGGCCAGTATCCCCCTGATAGAAACCATCGCCGATGCCTTGGGCCGCATTGAACGGCTTCCCCCGGTGGTTCTGGATCCGGTGATGATTTCCAAAAGCGGGTATGCCCTGCTTCAGCCCGATGCCCAGGCTGCCCTGGTCCGGCACCTGTTTCCGCTGGCCCGGGTGGTCACCCCCAACCTGCCCGAAGCCGAGGCCCTGCTGGGAAGGAGGATCGCGGATATCGATGCGATGAAAAGCGCCGCGAGGGAAATATCGGCATTGGGGGCGAAAAGGGTCGTAGTCAAGGGGGGGCACCTGGGGCGGGGGAATGCCACGGATGTGCTGTTTGACGGAGAGGACTTCAGGCTGCTGGAGAGCCGGCGGATAGACACGGGCAACACCCACGGCACCGGCTGCACATTTTCGTCGGCCATTGCCGCCCACCTGGCGAAAGGCCAGCCGTTTTTTGACGCCGTCACCCAGGCCAAGGCCTACATTACCGGAGCGATTGCAAATGCCCTGTCGTTAGGGAAGGGATGCGGTCCCACCCACCACTTTTTCGACCTGTACCGTCGGGCGGGAATGGGAGTCGGCTGAAGGGGAGGGCCAAACGCACTCACCCTTCAGCACTGCGCCAAGAGCGCACCCATTCCTCAGCCATATGGCGGCATGTCGCGCCATTCCCCCTGGCAGCTGCCGGCGTATTTCCCGCTCAGCCGCCGGTCCGCTGCGGCCCGGCGTTCGGGAATATGCCAATCATAGGAGAGTCTGCGGCGGTCAATGCCGGTTCGCTGTTCACCGGCGGTCCGACCGCCAACCGGTCTCTGTTTCTTTGCTTTGATTTGCATGGCTTGCCTTCCTGGTTGAAGACCAGCTGAAATCGGTTCGACAGGCCTGTTATTTTGATTTAATCACACTCTATGTTGTTGCCATAGTTTTTTGCTATCACATTATATAGGGGTGGTAAAACAATTTTTATGGGTTGTCGGGTCAATGCACCGGTGTGAACCCTTAGCCTGTCTCCGGTGAGCGAGATCGCTGCTTCGCTGCAAAAATCCGCGGTGGCGGGTCACCGTAAGGATCAGAATCGCTTATCCCGGTTCGCCCGCTATGCTGCAATCACTGCTGCGTCGACTCGACTCGCGTCGGTGGTGTTTCATGATCTTGAACCGACCGCCTTTAAGTCGAGTATTTTCCCTGCCGCGCCACAATCATCTTCAGTGCAACACACTGTGATGGCGGTTTGCCTGCTCGGATTTGTCGATAATGGTCAGCAACTGGCGCATTTTTAGATGAATCCGCTGCAATGGGCCATGCTCCATCTCAGCTGCGTTGTGGATGGATGTCAAGAAGCAGCCGCCCCCGCCCCCGCCGCCGCCACCGCCTCCTGCGGTAGTGGACGCCGTCGCTGATGCGGAAAGCCCCGCCGGATCCAGGACAATTCCGTTGGCGACACCGTCGGCATCGCCGAAACTGCCGTCCTTGACTTCGACGGTCACCGACCGGCGGTCTGCAGATATTGCCGCGTGATGGGAATAATCCTGCCACCCATTGACCGCATCGTACTTGATCCAGGTGGCGCCGGCAGGTGCCGGATCGGAAAGGCCGATCGTCACCAGGGCGCGCTGGCCGGGGCGGCGAAGCACCAGTTTATAGGCCAGCAGGGCTGAAGGCAGTATGGCCGGCGTCGTCTCGTCGATTTCCAGTTCGTTCGGATCGATGAGGGCCACCTGTTCGATCTCTGCGACGGTCTCTTCGGATGCCACGGCGAGGTCCGTCGGTTCGCAGCCGATGGCCGGTGAAGCGAAGGATCGGGTTACCTGGGCCTGGACCTTGCCGCCCTGATGGTCGTCGCGAATGCCGTCCCCATCAAGATCGCCATCTACGGCCTGGGTGGTGAAGTACGCCCTGGCTGACCATGCGGACGCCCGTCCGCCGGAGTCGAAGAAACGGGCTCGCCAGCTATAGGTTCCGTTGCCGTTGAGCAGCAGAAGCGGGACCCGCACCAGGTTGAGCCAGCGGTCGGTCACTACGTCCAGCAGGCATTTTGTCGAACCGCCTTGGTATACCTGCCATTGGGTGGCGATATGGGCATCCCCGTCGGCATCGGAAAAATCACCGGCGTCGAGCAGGGGATTGCGCTCCACCTGCTCATGGGATGTCGGGAATTGCGGCTTGGGTTTCAACGGCGAGGCGCCCACACCCCGGTCATCAGGCTCCAGACCGGCGCGGAATTCATCGCGGTTGCTGATACCGTCACGATCGAGGTCCCTGTCGGCGTCATCGACCCGGGGGTCAAGGCCGAAGCGGACTTCCCAGTCATCGGGCATGCCGTCGTCGTCGTTTTGCGCAACGGGAGGAACGTAATGGACTTCATTGGAATTGGCGCTTTCCAGGCTACCGTTATAGGCCCGGGCCACAAAGTAGTATTCGGTCTGATTTTGCAGATTGTAGATGGTGCACGTGGTGGCAGCGCCTTGCCAACTGGGCTGGCTGTAATTGTAAGCCTGGCCGGCTTTTCGGGCGAAGACCCGGTAACCTTCGTGGGGGGAAACCGTTGGATCCCAACGAAAGGTCACATTGGCCGCCACAGCGGCGGTGGTTGCCATCAATATGAAGAGGAGCGTGAAAAAGGAACTGATGCGGGCAATGGCAAAAAGCGATGGTTTCACGTTTTTCTGCAAGACAATTCTCCTGGTCGGATTCCTGTGCGAATAAAAACCCACTTACGGTCCGGCAATGGATTGACCCGTTCCAAAGCAATTGGTTTGCCAGATTGTCCACAATCGATGCGCTTGGGACATAAAATACGGATCTTGTTTAATATATAATTTAATGAAGGATCGGATCAGGGATTGGGGAAAACCCGGGTTAACCGAAAGATCCATCCCGGTGGGAAAAAGGCGGTAACGCTGCTGCGCAAAAACCGTAATCGTTCGGATGCGTGGAAAGGAAAGTGATTTCAAGGGTGATCAACGGATCACGCAACGCTTTACAAAGGGGGCGGCCCGGGGTTTTAACCGTTGCATCTCGTCCGCAGAGAGGCCTGGGTCTTGCTTTTGGTTGAATTCGGGATCAAGGCAAGCGGCACGACGGTTGAACGGTTGGAGTACATAGCACGCGGCGCCTTCGATCGATTTGGCAATGGCTTCAACCGTGGTTCCGTTGATAAATGGGGCGGCACAGGTTGTGCGGAATTCGTAGGCGGGGGCGGATTCCATGATGGTGCGGATGCTCGCTGTCATCTGCTCATGGATGGTTGGGTTTCGGCTGAAAGGGGAGTAGTCGTGCAAGGGCGCCTTGATGTCCATGGCGATAAAATCAACCAGGTGCTCCGAAATAAGTTGACGGAGCACACCTGGCCGACTGCCGTTGGTATCCAGTTTCACCGGATATCCCAGCGCCTTGACGGCCCGGCAAAGATCGACGATACCCCTGTCCAGCGTGGGTTCTCCACCGGTGATCGCCACGCCTTCCAGCATGCCCCGGCGGGATTTTAAGAAATCGATGATCGCGGTCAACTCAAAGCGCGCCGGGTATTCGCCCCGGGCCAGGTCGGCGTTGTGGCAATAGGGGCAGATGAAATTACAGCCGGTGACGAAAAGGACACAGCTGATCTTGCCGGGAAAGTCGATAAAGGAGTTTTTCTGGAGACCAGCCAGGATCATGTTCGTGCTATACCGACCCCATCTGCCGCAGGGCATCATCGGTGCACACCGGATCGATCGCCTCGGTGGGGTCGTCCATCGGCGGGTTGCACCGGACATCTTCCTTCATGGCGACGGCCGCCTCTACCCCCGGCTCCCCGAGGGCGATCTTGAATGGGCGACGGCGGCAGTATTCAGCCTGTTTGCCGTCGTTCCACTGCTTCACCGGCCGCAGGTACCCCACCACCCGGGAATAGACTTCCGTTTCGCGGTTGCAGTGTGAGCAGCGGGTCTGTTCACCATTGAGGTAGCCGTGGGACGGACAGATCGAAAAGGTGGGGGTCAGGGTGAAATAAGGCAGATGGTAATTGTCCGACACCTTGCGGATCAGCGACTTGACTGTCTCGATGTCGGTGACCTGCTCGCCTAAAAACAGATGCAGTACAGTGCCGCCGGTGTATTTGACCTGCAGGTTGTCCTGGAGCATCAGCGTTTCGAAAATATCATCGGTGTGATTCACCGGCAGTTGCGTGGAATTGGTGTAATAGGGCACGGCTCCTTTTTGAACGTCCTCCTCGTTGGCGCAAAGGATGTCCGAGAAGCGTTTCTTGTCGATCATGGCCAGGCGGTATGAGGTGCCTTCGGCCGGGGTTGCTTCCAGGTTGAAGATATCTCCGGTGCGGTCCTGGATCTCGGTGATCATGGCCCGCAGTTCGTCCATTACCTTCACGGCAAAGGCCTGGCCGCTGGCAGTGGTGATGTCCGTTCCCAGAAAGTTCAGACAGGCTTCGTTCATGCCCACGATGCCGATGGTGGAAAAATGGTTCTTCCAGTAGACGCCGGCGCGGTTCTTGATGGACCTCAAGTAGAACTTGGAATAGGGGTACAGGTTCTTGTCGGTGAACTGCTCCAGGACTTTGCGCTTGATGGTCAGGCTTTCAATGGCCAGGTCCACCTTGGCCTGGAGACTGCCGAAGAATTCGGTTTCATCCTTGGCTTCATGGCCGATCCGCGGGAGGTTGATGGTCACCACGCCGATGGAACCGGTCAAGGGATTGGCGCCGAAAAGACCGCCGCCGCGCTTGAGCAGTTCGCGGTTGTCCAGTCTCAGGCGGCAGCACATGGAACGGGCGTCTTCCGGAGACATGTCCGAATTGACGAAATTGGAGAAGTAGGGGATGCCGTATTTGCCGGTCATCCGCCAAACGGTTTCCAGGTTGGGGTTGTCCCAGTCGAAATCCTTGGTGATGTTATAGGTGGGGATGGGGAAGGTGAAGACGCGTCCCTTGGCGTCGCCTTCGATCATCACTTCGGCAAAGGCCCGGTTGAAGGTGTCCATCTCGGGCTGGAACTCGCCGTAAGTGGTTTTTTTATCCTTGCCGCCAATGATCACCGGGTGGTCCTTCAGTGTGCCCGGCACGCAAAGATCCATGGTGATATTGGTGAAAGGCGTCTGGAATCCCACCCGCGTGGGAATGTTGATGTTGAAGACGAACTCCTGGAGGGCCTGCTTGACCCGGGCATAGTTCAGCTTATCGTAACGGATGAAGGGTGCCAGCAGGGTGTCGAAATTGGACAGGGCCTGGGCGCCGGCCGCCTCCCCTTGAAGGGTGTAGAAAAAATTGACGATCTGGCCGAGGGCTGAGCGCAGGTGCTTGGGCGGCCCGCTTTCGACCTTGCCCTCGACGCCCTTGAACCCGTTGCGCAAAAGGTCGGTGAGATCCCAGCCGACGCAGTAGACCGACAGCAGGCTCAGGTCGTGGATATGAATGTCGCCCTCGGCATGGGCCCGCCGAATTTCCGGCGGATAGATCTTGTTGAGCCAGTATTCGGCGGTGACGTCCGATGAAATGTAGTTGTTGAGCCCCTGGAGGGAGTAGCACATGTTACTGTTCTCTTTGATCTTCCAGTCCAGCTTGCGGATGTAGTGTTCCACCAGGTCCACCTGGGCCTCGGTAGCAATGCGCCGGATCTGGGCATGCTGCTCCCGGTAGATGATGTAGGCCTTGGCTGTCTTATAGTAGGGGGAGTCAAGCAGTACCCGCTCCACGATATCCTGGATCTCCTCCACCTCGGGAGTGGATCCCATGCGAAGCTCATGGGCCAGGGTCAGCACCCGCAGGGTCATCTTCTTGGCGTCCCGTTCCCCGAATTCTCCCGAGGCACGGCCGGCCTTGGCGATGGCCGCGGTAATCTTGGAGGGGGCAAACTCGACAATTCGGCCGTCACGCTTTTTGATCTGCTCAATCACGGGCATCTCCTCGGGTACAGCATTCGCTATTGGTGGTTTGAAACGACGAAAAAAAAGCCGCAGCCGGCCTTTTTTTCAGGGGGTGCAACATATCGGGCAATTTCGGATTTGGTGTAATTCCAGCCCCATGGACAACGAGGCGGTAATGGGCTTCATACAACAAGATGTTGTTGTCTGTCAAGGAGCTTTTTCCATATGTTGTGGCTTCGGCCGGCCTGCGCAGGAGCAGGCAACTTGCTGTGTTTGCTTATAAAACAAACCCGTTTGGGATCACCTGGGGTAACTTTCGGTCAAACAGCGCCGGTTTTTCCTGAACGCCTGCTGTGGGTATATGTTGTGCTAAAAGTTGCTTGACATACAATATGTTGTATGAGAAATTAATTTAAATGCTGGTGCGGCAGGGTTGCGGCATTGACTGTTTCCATCGTGTTGACCCTGAATGGTAGGTCCCCTTTCCCCCCGCGTGTCGTGCCGGCATTACGTCCGATTCGGGCAGGATTCCCACACTAGAGAAACCCCTAAACCGTCACTTGCAGGTGCCTGGGGTTTCTTTTTCCCGTTAAAATCGGAGATGGATGCGAGCCGCCCTAACCCCGACGTCTTGCAAGCGGAACCAGGGTTCTGGATCCGGGCATCAGGTTTATAAACCGCTTACCCTATTTTGGAGTTGTGACCCCCTATGGCACAGAAAGAGAAAATTCTCATCGTAGACGACGGAAACGTGGACCTGAACACCCACGTGTGGGATGACCAGGTTTTCTGCAAGAGCCTTATCGGCGCCAATGCCGTCAACAAGAGTCAGGCCAAAGAGATCGCCCGGTTCATTCGATCCACCATCGATCGCATGGACCTTCGGCACATTTCTTCGCCAATGGTTGATGAGATGGTCAAGGCCAAGCTGGCCGAGTACGGCCTGAATGCCCAAGGGCCGGTGAGATTGACCCGGGACATGTTCATCAGGAACGGCATCGACCTTTCTTCCAACGCCAGGACCGTACTGGAGCGGCGCTATTTGAAGAAGGATACGGAGGGCAGGATCCAGGAGACGCCGGCGCAGATGTTTCACCGGGTGTCCCGGCACATCGCCCAGGCAGAAAAAAAATACGACGAGAACGCCGACATCCAGAAAGTCACCGAGCAGTTCTATGCCCTGATGACCGATTTCAAGTTTCTGCCCAACTCGCCCACCCTGATGAATGCCGGCAGGCGCCTGGGGCAGTTGGCGGCTTGTTTCGTGCTTCCCATCGAAGACAGCATGGAGGGTATTTTCGACTCGCTCAAAAATGCTGCCATTATTCACAAATCGGGCGGCGGCACCGGATTTTCCTTTTCCCGGCTGCGGCCCAAGAACTCCATGGTGGGTACCACCGGCGGCATCGCCTCCGGTCCCATTTCCTTCATGAAGATCTTCAACACCGCCACCGAACAGGTCAAGCAGGGGGGGACCCGCCGCGGCGCCAACATGGCGATCCTGCGGGTGGATCACCCGGACATCGTCGAGTTTATCCACTGCAAATCCACCAATACCGAGCTGAACAATTTCAACATCTCCGTGGGCATTACCGAAGCATTCATGGCGGCGGTCAAAGCCGACGGCGATTACGACCTGGTGGATCCCCGGGATCGTCAGACGGTGGGGACGCTCAATGCCAGGGAGGTCTATTCGGCGTTGATTCAACAGGCATGGAAAAACGGCGATCCGGGGATCGTATTTCTCGACCGCATCAACCGGGACAACCCCACGCCCGCGTTGGGCGAAATCGAGAGTACCAACCCCTGCGGTGAACAGCCATTGCTGCCCATGGAGGCCTGCAACTTAGGATCCATCAACCTTTCCAAGTTCGTCATCGAGGACCAGGGCGAGGCAAGAATCGATTTTGACGCCTTGAAGGAGGCCGTTTGGACATCGGTCCGCTTTCTGGACAACACCATCGACATGTCCCGCTATCCCTTACCGGCCATCGATGCGATGGTGAAGGGGAATCGCAAGATCGGCTTGGGAATTATGGGTTTTGCCGACCTGCTATTCCAGCTGGCCATTCCCTACAACAGCGAAAAGGCCCTGGCCGTGGCGGAGGAGGTCATGGGGTTTATCCAGTCCGAATCCCACCGGGCCTCTCTTGCCCTGGCCGAGCAACGCGGGGTGTTTCCCAATTATGAGCAGAGTCGTTACCGCGGTGACAGCCAGTCGGCCTATCGCAATGCCACCACGACGACTATCGCCCCCACCGGAACACTGAGCATTATCAGCAACTGTTCGTCAGGCATCGAGCCGCTTTTTGCATTGAGTTTCGTACGCACCGTCATGGACAACGACAAACTCACGGAGGTCAATCCCCACTTCGAGGCTGCGGCCCGGCGGCAGGGTTTCTACTCCGAGGCGCTCATGGAGGCCGTTGCCGGTGCCGGAACCATCGCCCACATGGACGATATCCCGGATGCGGTGAAGCAGGTCTTCGTCACCGCCCACGACATCTCGCCGGAGTGGCACCTGCGCATGCAGGCGGCCTTTCAAAAGCACACGGACAACGCCGTATCCAAGACGGTCAACCTGGCCCGGGACGCCACGGTGGCGGATGTGCAGAAGATTTACGACCTGGCCTGGGAACTGGGCTGCAAGGGCGTTACCATCTACCGGGATGGCAGCAAGGAAAACCAGGTGCTCTCGTTTTCGGCGGCCGAAAAGACGGAGGATGCCTTCATGACCGCTGTGCGCAAGCGGCCCGATACCCTGAACGGATTTACCACCCGCGTAAAGACCGGACTTGGGCAACTCTACGTGACGGTGACCGATTACCACGGCAAACCTTTCGAAGTCTTCGCCACTATCGGCAAATCGGGCCGGTCCACCACCGCCAAGACCGAGGCCATCGGGCGACTGGTCTCCCTGGCCTTTCGATCGGGTGTTACCGTGGATAAGGTGGTGGAACAGCTCAAGGGGATCGGCGGCGAGCACCCCGTTTTCCAAAATGGGGGTCTGGTGCTCTCCATCCCAGATGCGATCGCCCGGGTACTGGAACAGCATTATTTAAAAGGTGAGAAAACGAAACGCACGGGGGGCAGCCTGATGGGCGAGGTCTGCCCCGAGTGCAGCCAGACCATCAGCTTCGAAGAAGGGTGCATGACCTGTCACTTCTGCGGATTTACCAAGTGCGGCTAAGCGGCGGACATCCAGCAGCGGCGCCTTTTGACCCATGCCGGCGTTCTCGCTCTGGCTACTCCTCGACGTCGCGCTGCCACACCTGCGGGTTGCCATCGCTGCGGCCTTGGCCTGAACCACCATCCACCACTTCTGGACGTACGTCCATGTCGGGGATCGAGAATGCAGAAGGCAGACGCTCAACGGTCAATTCAAGGATGGCCGCCCATTTTGTATTTGGTTTTGACCGTTGACATTTACGCCTAACTACAAGAGGAACAGCACGGGATTGCCATCATTTTTTAGTAGTACTGCCCATCATCCGTCTATGGGGCATGGGCGTCTCCGGGGTTACCCACAGGTAATCGGCCCAGGATAGTTCGGCCTCGTCGCCTACCGGCGCGAGGTAGATGGTCTGGAAAGGGGCCGGGGATCGGGCAAAGGCCCGATTGGGAACACCGAATTTGCGGATGATATGCCCGTTTCCCGCGATAACCACCATCTTTCCCGACCCCAGGTTGTCGGCGACAGCGTCGGCCATGGCATCTTCCCAGGTGCACTGGGCTTCATAGAAGTACGAGAAGTTTTCCCGACCCGGGATGGTGTGCAGATTGAAAATCTCCTCCACGTATTGCCGATGGGCGGCTACTGAGGTGTCCACCTTTTCGGGCAGGTGCCGGCGATCATCTTCGGACAGGCTGGCGATGCCACCCACGCTGATCTTGCCGGGGATGTGAAAAGGTACATTCAGGGCGATGATCCGAAGTCCTTTTTCCTTTGCATATTCCAGGATATCGCGGTAAAGATTGAAATCGAAGCGCCAGTTGGCATACCAGTGGGTTTTTTCAATAAATTCGGTCTGGTCAAGCTCCCCGGCCGTCCACTTATCCAGCACCGGCTGGTAGGTGCGATCGAACATCTCCATGCCGATGGCCAACTGCGTGGTGGTCGGCGCAAGCGCTTTGATGACTTCCAGTTGAATGGCGTGGTGGTAAGGGTTCGTATGGCTTTCTCCCACATAGACCACCCGGGTATCGGCCAGATCGGCGATCAGTCGTTCCCGGGACACCACCGACACCGTGGCTGTTTTCAGGATGGTATTTTCCATCAGGCGGGTCGGATTGTCCTTGATGGAGAGCGTCTTCGGAGTCACGGCACATCCACCGATAGCAGCCATCCCCAGCGCGGCAACTGTCAAAAGAAGCCGCCGATTAAAGAGCCGCCTGTTCAGGTGCCCTCGTTCTTTATTGCTTGATAGGATCATTTGCTGACAAGCTCCGGAGGTATGCGTGAAAGTGAAATTTAAAAGCGAACTCCTTTTCCGCAAGGCCTTTATCCCATGGTACGACACGGGGCCCGCCATGGTGCTGACCCTGGCTTTTGCCTTGGCGGTTCTGCTGTTCAGCATCACCGGCGTTGCCGCAGCGCTGGATACGACCAGTTATCAAGATTACATCTGGGTCCCCTGTCTCTTGGGAATCCTGTCACTGGCGATCACCATCTCCACTCTCATTCGACTGATCAGAAGAGGTTAGCCCAGATCGATCCGATCGCTGATTGATATCGCCCTTTCGGTTTGATCGCCCTACTTCCCCTTGTCCACGAAAGCCTGGAAACTCATGGTCAGGTAGCTGTCGGAACCAATATACTTAAGGATCTTCAGCATCTCATCCGCAGCAATATACCCGGGACGATTCCCAATCCTGTCTCCGTTTTCCGAAATGAACCACGTGCTGGGAAGCCCCCTGACATTGTACTTGGCGGCAATGTCCTGCTCCCGGTCCGAGTTGACGCTGATCGGTACAAAGTTGCGGTTGACGTAGGCAATGACCGTGGGGTTTTGAAACGTCTCCTTTTCCATTTGAAGACAATAGCGGCACCAGTCTGCATTAAAGACCAGAAACACTTTCTTGTTTTCGGCCTCTCCCCGTTGCCTGCCCTCGGCGTAGGAAAGCCACTGGATGCCGGCGTCTCCGGTCTGGGTTCCAGATGCACCAACCGCACCGGTGAGCAGGGTCAGCACTATCGTCAGGGCAATTGTCGCCAGGTTGCATCTGTTTTTCATAACACCACGTATCCTATGCGCTGATCAGATTCAGTTTATCAGTAACCAGCAGCAGGCCGAGGATCAGCAGCAGCAGGCCTGCGGTCAAGTTAATATACTTTATCGACCAGGATACCTTTTTAATGAAGGATAATAGTGAATCGACAAATACGGCAAGCACCAAAAAAGGTATTGCCAGCCCGGCGGCATAAACGGACAGCAACCCGATGCCATCGGCCACTGTTTCCTGGTTGCCCGCCACAATGAGGATGGATCCCAGCAGCGGGCCGATGCATGGGCTCCACCCGGCCCCGAAGGCCATTCCCACGAAAAAGGTCCCCATAACATGCAGGGGCTTCTTCTGTACCTGAAGCCGCCGTTCGAATTCCAGAGACCCGAACCGGATCAATCCGGTCATATGAATGCCTAAAAGGATGATCAGAATGCCTCCGACGATCCGTATCCAGTCCCGGTAGTGGAAGATGGTCCCACCGATGAATGAGGCGGAAGCGCCCATAAGGACGAAAACCAATGAAAAACCGAGGACATAGCTCAAGGTTGCCCGGATGACCTGACCCCGGACGCCCATGGTCCGGGCGCCGGTTAATTCATCCAATGAAAGTCCGGTGATAAAGGTAAAATAGGCCGGTATCAGCGGCAGGATGCACGGGGAGAAAAACGAAAGCAGGCCTGCGAACAGGGCTGCGGGATAGGAAATCGATTCTGTAAACATGCCTGCGGTCAATCCTCCGGTGCTGCTGGCAATCTCGAATGATAGCTGTCTCTGCTGGTGAGCCGCCTAACCCTTGTCCGGTTACAATAAAAGCACCCCGATCATTGAACGGACGGCTGCCGCTGCTGTCTTGAAAAATAAAGGACCCATGCCCCGGCTGCCAGAATAAACAGGTTTCGCAGCGCATTCACAGTGATATTCGATGGCTCCCTGGCCGCCAGTGAAAAACAACCACAGGCGATGTTCAATCCACGAAAGTGGTTATAGAGGAGGAGCCCGGTAAAGACGACCATCATCAAGCATATCATCAGCGACGCACCCTTTTCAAGCCGTCCGAAAACCAGCGCCAGTCCACACACCGCCTCGATCCAGGGGAAAACCACGGCTGTTGCTGAAACCAGCGGCGGCGAAAGCAGCTGGTAGTTGGTCACAATTGCCGCAAAGGCCGCCGGGTCGGCGATCTTGCCGGCGCAGGAAAACAGGAAAATCGCCCCCAGTGCGATCCGGACGACGAACGTAACGTTTTCAACAACGGCTGGAGGAAGCGGTTTCATATTTTTGTCCCGGTCTGCAATCATTCATGCCGACCGAAAAAAATAATCATGTGTGCTGAATTCGACAAGGCCGGGTATCGATCAGGCAGCCATTCACGGGTTCCGGGTTCAGGGGCCCTGGTTCCCGGTATCAGCTTTGAGGCTTGAGCTTTTTGCCTTATCAGCTATTCTGTTCTGGATTCCAATGAACGCCTGCGCTTCAAGGCTGCGTCTGACCGTTTGAAAAATTCTTGATCATGGCCTCCCCGAGTTCCTTGGAACGGTTGGTGGCGGCTTCCACGGCATTGATGAGTGTGGTGCGAAGTCCGCCTTTTTCCAACGTGTGAAGGCCGGCGATCGCCGTACCGCCCGGTGAGGTGACTGAATCTTTGAGCTGTCCGGGATGGGCATTGGTTTCAAGAAGCAGCTTGGCTGCGCCCAGGATAGTCTGGGAGGATAGGAACAGGGCGTCTTTTCGGGAAAGTCCCACTTTGACGCCGGCATCGGCCAGGGCATCGACAATCATGAAAATATAGGCAGGACCGCTGCCGCTGAGCCCCGTGATGGCGTCCATCAGGTAGTTTTCCTTGAGGAAGATGGATTTGCCCACCGAATCGAAAATAGCCATGGCCAGGTCAACGTCCTGCTTATCTGCATGTCCGCCGGCGGCGACAGCCGTGGCGCCTTCACGGACGGCCACAGCCACGTTGGGCATGACCCGGATCAGGCGAAGGTCCTTGTTGAGCAATGACTCGATGGCCGCCAAAGGAACACCGGCAGCAATCGAGATGATCAGCTTGCTCATGTCCAGGTAGTCGGCGGTTTCCTTTAGTACACTGGCCATAATCTGGGGCTTGATGGCATAGATGACGATATCCGCTGACTTGACCACTTCAATATTATCCGTGGTGGTGGTTACCTTGTATTTTTGCCTGATGGGTTCCAGCTGACGCTCGCTGGCATCGGAGCAGATGATGTTTTCGGGCAGGGCTGCACCGGATCGGATTAATCCGTCAATGAGGGCGTTGCCCATATTTCCGGTCCCGATCATACCTATTTTCTTATTGGTCAACATGGATTCGTTCTCCTTTTGGGTTGGCTCCATCGCAGATAGTTCACCTACGTTCTACACCTTTATTGTGTCAAGGGAAATCATGCGGCCGTCACGTCTTGTTCAAGGACGACAATACTGAAACCGGTGATTGGTCCGCGGGTCGGCGGTTGGGGCTTGACATCGACGACCGAGAATTGTAATGGTTTAACCATTACAGCAAATGGTTAAACCATTAGGGTTCCTGCTGTCCCGCCTCTTTCCATTCATCGTCTGAAGCGCAAACCTGCCGATGGCGATACTGCGGGGGGATGCAGGAATCACGGGAAAAACGACCATGTTCAAAGCAGCCAAACAGACCCGGATTTTTCAGGATGTAGTGGAACAGATCCAGGAGACCATCCTTGCCGGAAAACTCATGCCCGGCGAAATGCTCCCTTCGGAACGTGAGCTCAAAGCGATGCTTCAGGTAAGCCGGGGAACCTTGCGAGAGGCCTTGCGGGTGCTGGAGCAAAAGGGCCTTATCGAAATCAAGCTGGGGGTGGGCGGTGGTGCCGTCGTGCAGGATGTCAGTTATGACCAGATCAACGAAAGCCTGGCCCTGCTGATCCGTTACCAGAAGGTCTCGCTCCGACACCTCACGGAGTTCCGGGTGGGCGTGGAGGGACGCGTGTCGGCCCTGGCTGCAGAACGGGCCACGCCGGCAGATGTCATCCATCTCAAATCCCTGCTGGAAAAGGCTCGCCAGTTTGCTGAAAAGGGCAGCGATTTCCAGAAGGGGTTCGTGGAGGTGGATAAGCAGATTCATCTGTCCCTGGCCGAAATAACGGGAAATCCGGTCTACATCTCCCTGCATCACACGGTCCATGACAACATCGACCAGTACTATGAAACCTTTCTGGTCATGAAACAGCGCGAAATGGAGGAAAATCTCAAAGATCTGGGCAACATCATCGATGCCGTGGAAAAAAAGAATGCAGATGAGGCGCGGCTGCTGGCCGAAGCTCACGTATTGCGATTCAACCACTACATGGAAAACCGGGAGATTTAACGATCATGTCCGTCAAGCGGCTTCAATCCCATCCCATTCTGGACCTGCCGGTAGGCGCCGAGGTACCCTTTACCTGGAATGGCACCCCCCTTACCGGCAGGGAAGGGGAAATGATCTCGTCGGCCCTGTTCGCCAATGATATTCACGTATTTGGTCACCACCACAAGGACGGCAGCCCGCAAGGACTCTTCTGTGCCAACGGCCAATGCTCCCAGTGCCTGGTCATCGCTGACGGTATTCCTGTCAAGGCCTGTATGACCCCCCTGAAAAAAGAGATGGCGGTGCATTCGGTGGAAGGCCTGCCAAGCCTGCCGGAAGCAGTTGACAAACCGGTCTTTGAGCCGACAGCGGAAAAACCGGTCGCGGTGTTGATTATCGGCGGTGGACCGGCCGGGCTGAGCGCCGCCATCGAACTGGGCAAGCTGGGCATCGACACCCTGGTCGTTGACGACAAAGATCGCCTGGGGGGCAAACTGGTCCTGCAGACCCATAAGTTTTTCGGCTCCGTGGAAGATTCGCACGCCGGCACACGGGGCTTTGAAATCGGCAGGATCCTGGAGGCACAACTGCGTGAGTATCCGTCGGTGCAGATCTGGCTGGAGGCAACCGCCGTGGGTGTCTTTTCCGACGGCATCGTGGGGGTTGTAAAAAAGAACGCGTATCGCCGGATCCGTCCAAAAAAACTGCTGGTGGCCACCGGCGCCAGGGAGAAAATGCTATCTTTTCCCGGCAACACCCTGCCCGGTGTTTATGGTGCGGGGGCGTTCCAGACCCTGGTTAACCGGGACCTGATTCGGTCATCGGAGCGCGTGCTTATCGTGGGTGGAGGCAATGTGGGGCTGATAGCCGGGTACCATGCCATTCAGGCCGGTATCCGGGTCGTGGCGCTCATCGAGGCCCTGCCCCGGGTGGGCGGATACAAGGTGCATGCGGACAAGTTGATGCGACTGGGTGTTCCCATTTTCACCCGGCACACCGTGGCGGCCGCCCATGGCAACGGTCATGTGGAAGGCGTCACCGTCGCCGAACTGGACGACAGATGGCAGGCGATCCCCGGTACACAGAAGACGTTTGCCGTGGATACGGTCCTGATCGCCGTTGGATTGGCCGAGGTCAACGAATTTTACCTCAAGGCCAAACAGTGGGGTATGGATGTCTATTCTGCCGGGGATGCCCAGGAAATTGCTGAGGCCTCAGCAGCCATGTTCACGGGCAAAATCGAAGGTCTGAAGATGGCCAAGGCCCTGGGGTGCTTTTCTGGTGAAATTCCGGCCGAATGGGATGAAAAAGCCACTATTCTCAAGTCCCGGCCCGGCACACCGCTTGACCGGGAACCGTCGCCCGGCGAAGAAGGGGTGATGCCCATCTTTCACTGCGACCAGGAAGTGCCCTGCAATCCCTGTACCTCGGTTTGCCCGGAGGGGGCCATCCGCACCGAGGATGACAGGATCACCGGTCTGCCCTACCTGGCCGATGGATCTACCTGTAAAGGATGTCTGGCCTGCGTGGCCATCTGCCCGGGATTGGCGGTAACCCTGGTGGACTACCGCAAAGACCCGGAGTGTCCCACCGTCACCCTGCCATACGAGATCTGGCGGGAGCAGGTGGCGAAAGGCCAGCGGGTGCCGGTCACCGACCGCGACGGGGCTATTCTCGGCCATTACCCGGTGCAGCGGGTCGTGGCCAACCGCATAAAATACCCGGGCACCTTGCTGGTTCAGGTCAAACTGGAACGGGCGGCAGCCAAACGAGCCGTCGGCATCCGGGTTCAGGAGGCCCAGGTGGACCCGACCACCATCTATGAAAATGCACCCCTGCCCGACGAGGCGGTGATTTGCCGCTGCGAGCGCATTACTGCCGGCGAAATCCGATCTGCCATCCGCAGCGGGGTGCGGGACATCAATCAGATGAAAGCGCTGAACCGTGCAGGCATGGGAGCCTGTGGGTCCAAGACCTGCCGGCCCATGATCTGGCGAATTTTTCAAGAAGAGGGGGTGGATCTGAAAGCGGTCACCGACCGAGTGGACCGGCCCCTTTTCGTTGAGGTCGCCCTGGGAACGCTGGCCGGTGAAAGGAGTGGGGATCGTGATGGATAACATCGATGTCATAATCGCCGGGGCCGGTTCGGCGGGCGTTCCCGCCGCTATGGCACTGGGGGCCATGGGCCTGAAGACGCTGGTGGTGGACGCCAACCCGTCGCCGGGCCAGGGAGACAACAAACGAGCGATCGGTGGGATCCGGGCGACCCACTCCGATCCGGCAAAAATCCGTGTGGGCCTTCGCTCGCTGGAGATTTTTTCCACCTGGAAGGAGACGTATGGAGACGACATCGAATGGCTCAAGGGCGGCTATCTCTTCCCGGTTTACCGGGAACAGGAAGCGCACGCCCTGAAGAAACTGCTGCCATTGCAACAGCAATTCGGACTGAATATCGACTTCATTGATCCCGATCAGCTGCAAC
This sequence comes from Desulfosarcina sp., assembly GCF_055467485.1. Lineage (NCBI taxonomy): Bacteria > Pseudomonadati > Thermodesulfobacteriota > Desulfobacteria > Desulfobacterales > Desulfosarcinaceae > Desulfosarcina > Desulfosarcina sp. The sequence goes on from NZ_JBUOIV010000017.1 coordinate 62,482, forward strand.
GAATCGTTCCCGGCATCGATGCCGCCGGGCTTCTCGGCGGCACCTTCTCGCCGGATGACGGGTCGGCATCACCGCTTCTGGCCATTAACGCTTTTGCACGAAAAGCCCTTGAAAATAGTGCCCGATTCCACTTTAATGAACATATTGAAGCCCTGTTGGTGGAAAAGGGCCGGGTGGTGGGTATCCGGACAGACAGGGGGCGATATCGGGCGCCGGTAGTCGTGGATGCCGCCGGTGCTTATTCCCGGCCGCTGTGCGCAACTGCCGGGGTGGATCTGCCCGTGATTCCAGATTCCCACGAAGGAGCCATTACCGAACCGGTGGCCCGCATGTTTTCATGCATGGTGGTGGACCTCCGGCCGGGACCAGGATCGAAGAATTACTATTTTTACCAGAATATTCATGGCCAGGTGGTGTTCTGTATCACACCGGACCCGCCCATTTTCGGCACCGATACCCGGGAGACCTCGGTATTCCTGCCCCAGGTGGCCGCCCGTATGGTGGCGCTGATCCCCCGGTTGAAAACCCTGCGGGTGCGGCGGGTATGGCGGGGATGCTACCCCATGAGCCCTGACGGATCGCCCATCGTGGGCTGGAGCCCTGAAATCGGGGGGTTGTTTCATATCACCGGCATGTGCGGCCAAGGCTTCATGCTGGGCCCGGGCATGGGTGAACTGGCCGCACGGATGATAGCCGGCACGGTAACTGATCAGGACCAGGCGGCCATGGATATTTTTTCGCCGGCACGGCATTATTCTAAAGGTCGCGAAGAACTAAAATAGCGTCAACCAACGACACCCAATTAGGAGCGAGACCATGACTTCAATCCATTCCACCACACGCCAGTCTTTTGCCTATCCGCGTCGCCATGTCGATAAAGGATATACCGACCAGTACCTGGATGTGGACCTGTCCGCCGGCAGCATCGCCACCGGCCCCATCGAGGAGAAAATCAAGAAAACCTTCATCGGCGGTAAAGGCTTCGATCTCTGGCTGCTGTGGGAGGCCATGAAGGGCGACAACCAATGGGACGATCCGCAAAATGCCATCTGCATCGCTTCGGGTCCCATGGGGGGCACGCCTGCCTATCCCGGTTCGGGCAAAAGCATCGTGACTTCAATCTCTCCGCTGACCGGTTCGGTGATCGATTCCAACGTGGGAGGCTATTTCGGCCCGTATCTGAAGTTCTCCGGTTTCGATGCCCTTCGGATCACCGGAAAGGCCAAGGGGGATACCGTGGTTGTCATCGACGGCATCCAAGAGAAGGTCGACATCCTTGAGATCCCGGGACTGCCCGAAGATGCCTACGCGCTTTCCGAAGTGCTGACGGATCACTTCTCACAAGGCAAAAAGGTGGGTATTTCGGTGGTCTCCGCCGGCCCCGGCGCAGCCAATACCCGTATCGGCTGCCTGAACTTTTCCTGGTATGACAACGCCCGCAAACGGGTGCGCTACAAACAGGCGGGGCGCGGAGGCATCGGAACGGTGTTTGCCGACAAGGGCCTCAAGGCCGTGGTGGCCCGTTGGGAGCAGGTTTCCCTTAAAACCAACAATCCCGCCGACCTGGAGGCGCTCAAGACCGTGGCCCGGTGTCACTCCAAAGAAATTGTGGAACTGGATCCCAAACAGAACGAAATGGCCCGTTTGGGTACCGTCCACCTGGTGCCGATCATGAATGATTTCGATCTGCTGCCCACCAACAATTTCCAGTATGGCTCCCATCCGGGGGCGTCGCTCATCGGGCGGGAAGCGTTTGAAAAACTCTTCGATCCGGGTTATGACGGTTGCTGGAAGGGATGTACCGTGGCCTGCGCCCACGGCGTCAAGGACTTCGTTCCATACACCGGTGCGTACAAGGGACGCAAGGTGTTCGTGGACGGGCCCGAGTATGAAACCATTGCCGGCTGTGGTTCCAACCTGGGGATCTTCGATCCCTTCACCATCCTGGAGATCAATTTTTATTGCGATGCCTATGGCCTGGATACGATCAGCGTGGGCACGGCCATCGCCTTCGTCATGGAGTGCTTCGAGCGCAAATTGATCAACACCGGCCACACCGGCGGCATGGACCTGTCTTTCGGTAACCGTCTCAACGCGTTGGAACTGATTCACCAGATGGCCTCCGGGCAGGGATTCGGTGCAATTGTCGGGCAGGGCATCCGCCGCATGAAAGGCATTTTTGCCGAACGGTTCGGCGCCGATCCGGGCCTCATGCAGGATATCGGCATGGAGTCCAAGGGGTTGGAATTCTCGGAATACATGACCAAGGAATCCCTGGCTCAGCAGGGGGGGTACGGCCTGGCGCTCAAAGGGCCCCAGCACGACGAAGCCTGGCTGATTTTTCTGGACATGGTTCACAACTTCATGCCCACCTTCGAGCAGAAGGCCGAGGCCCTGCACTGGTTTCCCATGTTCCGCACCTGGTTCGGCTTGTGCGGCCTCTGCAAGCTGCCCTGGAACGATATCGTTCCCGAGGACAACAAGGATACCCTCGAGCCGGCTAAAGTGATGAAACACGTGAACTGGTATGCGGAGTACTACACCGCCGTGACCGGCAACAAAGCCGCCCCCGATGACCTGATCACCATGAGTGAAGCGGTTTATAATTTTCAGCGCGTCTTCAACTTGAAGATGGGCTATGGGACCCGGGACCATGACACCCTGCCATACCGTGCCATGGGGCCGGTGACCGTGGAAGAATACACATCCCGGCAGGAGCGATACGACACGGAACTCACCGAAAAATACTCGGTTGACATTACCGGCAAGGATACGCCGTGGCGGTTGGCTGAGCTCAGAAAGCGGCGCGAGGCCCAGTACGAAACGTTAAAGGATGCGGTCTACCAACGACGCGGATGGACCGCCAACGGCATACCCACCGTCGAAACCGTCAAACGGTTGGGGATCGATTTTCCGGAGGTCATGGCGGTGCTGGCCGAAAATGGCGTGAACTGATTGGTTACCGTCGACGGGCAGGAGCGATGCTGGCAGGACGGGCTGACCGTGGCCTCCCTGCTCGCGCAACTGGATGACGGCCACGTCTACGCCGTGGTGAAACTGGACGGCAAGCTGGTCTCCCGCCCTCAATTCAAGACCACCCCGGTTCCCGACGGTGCCCGGGTAAGGCTCATCCCCATGATCGCCGGCGGGTAGCGATCCTGTCACGGCGGACTGAATCCAGCCTTCAACCATGCCGCCGGCAGTTCCACCGGCTGCCGGCGACATCTCTATTTGAAAACGCATAGTCCTCCGATCTTTATCTTGCACCCCTTCCAACCCCATGAAAAACCTTGACTTATCCGAGTAAAAGGTCGTATTTTTCCTGTGTCACGGGCCGGCCGGCTACTGCCGGCGGGAGCAACCCACTATCATTGAGGACTATTATTCAATGTATATTATAGGCTACTTTCTGATGGCAGCGGCCAAGGTCATGGATGTGGTATTGCTTTTTTTCATGTGGGTGGTCATTGCCCGGGCCGTCCTCTCCTGGGTCAACCCGGATCCTTACAACGCCATTGTCCGATTCATCAACAACGTCACCGAACCGGTGCTCTACCCGATCCGGTCGAAGCTGCCGATTCACTTCGGGGGGATTGATTTTTCTCCCATCATCGTTTTTCTCGCCGTTATTTTTCTGCGGACCTTTGTCGTGAACAGCCTGATGCGAATCGCTGCTTCGCTAATATAGATTATTAAGACAGGAACCCTGCCATGAAATTAACACCGCTGGACATTCAGCAGCAGCAATTCAAAGTCCGATTCCGTGGATTCGATGTGCGCGAGGTGGACCGGTTTTTGGAGCAGACCGCCGATGCCTTTACCGCCATTCAGGAGACCATGAAGCGTCAGGAAGAGGAGATTCGGCGGCTGAAGCTTGAAAAGCAAGGCTACAAGGAGCGGGAAGAGACGTTCAAACGCGCCATGCTCAATTCCCAGAAGGTCCTCGAGCAGATGAAGGACAATGCCCGCAAATCGGCAGAGATCATCATTGCCGATGCCGAAGTCAAGGCGGAGAAAATTCTCAACCGGGCCCACAGCCGCCTCTCGCAGCTTCACGAAGACATTGCCGAACTCAAGCGCCAGCGTGTCCAGATCGAGGTGCAGATCCGTTCCATTATCGATGCCCATACCAAGCTGCTGGAGATCGGGATGGAAGGAATGGATGTTCTGGACGCGGAAGACACCAAAATCAAGGTGTTGAACAAGTAGTCCAACGATTCACTTACCGCCGGCGACATCGGGGGCTCGTTCCCGCCGGCCTTTTTTACTTTCGGTGCCGCCGGGTCGTCTGGCACCGGCCCCATCAACCACCAGGAGACGTTTATGGCTAAAATCGATGCCTTTTTCAAGCTCATGCACGAGCAGAATGCCTCTGACCTTCACCTGATATCCGGCCAGCCGCCTGCGTTGCGCATCCACGGTGACATCGAGCGGGTGAAATTCAAGGTGCTGGATAACGACGACCTTCGTGCCATGCTTTACGAGATCACCTCCGAGGACAAGGTCAAAACCTTTGAGGAGACCGGCGATGTGGACTTCGGTTACGAGATCCCCGGCCTGGCGCGCTATCGGGCCAATTATTTCATGCAGAAGAACGGAATCGGAGCCGTGTTTCGGGAAATCCCCAGCACCGTCATGACCGCTGAACAGCTTGGCCTGCCCCCGGTGATCTCCAAACTGGCGTCGCTGCCCCGAGGTCTGGTCATCGTTACCGGACCCACCGGTTCGGGTAAATCAACCACCCTGGCCGCCATCATCGATGTGGCCAACCGGACCCGCAGCGACCATATCATCACCGTCGAGGACCCGATCGAGTTCGTTCACAAAAGCCGGGGCTGCCTGGTGAATCATCGGGAGGTAGGGCTGCATACGAAATCCTTTTCCGCGGCCCTGCGCGGTGCGCTGCGCGAGGATCCGGACATCATTCTCGTGGGCGAAATGCGGGATCTGGAGACCATTTCTCTGGCCATCGAGGCCAGTGCCACCGGCCATCTGGTGTTCGGCACCCTGCACACCACCAGCGCCCCAAAAACCGTAGATCGAATTGTGGAGGTGTTTCCCGCCCAGGAACAGGCTCAGATTCGCTCGACCCTGGCCGACGGCATCCGGGCGATCATTTCCCAGACGCTGTTCAAGCGCATAGACAAGAAAGGGCGCGTGCCGGCCATGGAAATCCTGATCGCTACGCCGGCTGTGCGCAACCTGATCCGCGAATCCAAGTCTCATCAGCTGCCCTCCATGATGCAAACGGGAAAAAAATACGGCATGCAGCTTCTCGACGACGCCATCATGGATCTTTATAACAAGGGGCGGATTTCTGCCGAGGACGCCTACACCAAGGCCAACGACAAGGGGCGGTTTCGCCCGCTGCTTAAATCGCCGCCAACGGATTTCACCGAAGCCTAAATTGATCGTGGTCCAGGCACCGATGGCCGAAAATAGAGGGAGAACATGAAAAAGCAGGAAGTCGATCATATCCTGACCCGGATGCTGGATTCCCACAGCAACGTGTCCGACCTGAACATCACTGTGGGAAAGCCGCTTCAGGTGGAAAGCGCCGGTGAACTGGTGCCCGTTGAGATCAAGCCGGACATCAAGGAACTGACCCCTTACCAGACCGAGTCCTTCGCCTTGAACCTGATTGGCCAGGACCGGCGTCTCACCGAGGCCCTGATCAGGACCGGATCCTGCGATCTTTCCTACTCGCTTCCCGGCAAGGCCCGCTTCCGCGTGAACATCTTCTCGCAGTCGGGTCATTACTCCATCGTCCTGCGGAAGCTGGAATCGAAAATCCCCACCATCCGCGACCTGAACCTGCCGGACACCTTTTACAAAATTGCCAAAGATCTCAACGGCATTGTTTTCGTCACCGGTGCCACCGGATCAGGCAAGACCACTTCTCTGGCGGCGATCCTGGAGGAAATCAACGAGGCCCGATCCGTCCACGTGGTGACCCTGGAAGACCCCATCGAGTACCAGCACCCCCACAAGAAGGCCACCTTCAACCAGCGGGAACTGGGTGCCGATTACGATACATTTGCCAACGGTCTCAGGGCGGCCCTGAGACAGGCGCCCAAGGTGATCCTGGTGGGCGAAATGCGCGACCGGGAGACGGTGGAAATCGGCCTGAATGCCGCCGAAACGGGACACCTGGTGTTGACCACCCTGCACACCGTGGATGCCGGTCAGACCATCAACCGTATTCTGGGCATGTTTCCAAACGAAGAGGAGAAACAGATCCGCATCCGATTGGCCGACACCGTGCGCTGGATTGTCGGACAGCGGCTGCTTCCCAAAATCGGGGGGGGGCGGGTGGCTGCTTTCGAAATTCTGGGCACCAACCTGCGGGTCAAGGACGCCATCCTCAACGGTGAGTCCGAAGGCAAGACCTTTTATGAAATCATGGAAGTGGGCCGGCCGTTCGGCATGACCACCTTCGACGACCACATTGTCGGGCTTTACGAGCAGGGACTGATCACTCAGGAAACCGCTATGGCATATGCATCCCACAAGGGTGTGGCCGGTCGCGGCATCGACAAGGTGAAAAGCGCCCGGGGCGAATCCACTACGGATATCGAAAATTTAGAGATAGACCGCCATTACGATAAAGCCTGATTGCCGCAAGTCTGTCGCCGGCGTGACGGAAAGGATCGGTTGGAAAGCCATGGAAATTATTTGTGAAAGTTGTCAGAGCAAATTCAGGATTGCCGATGAAAAGCTGCCCACGGATAAAACGGCATTTCTTAAATGCCCCAAATGCCAGAATCGCATCAGTGTGCCGCCTCTGAAGAAGGAACCGGGCGGTACCGGCCAGCCGGAGGTCGACGAGGATTTCTTTTCGTTCGACGAGGATGAAAGCGACGGCTACGACGCGTCGGACAAACCCTTTGATTTTGTAGAGGAAGAGGGCAAGACTGCGCTCTTGTGCGAGTCCGATCCCATGATTACCAAGGCCATCACACCGGTTCTGGATGTTCTCGAATACCATATCACGGAAGTGAAAAACAGCCGTGAAGCTTTAAAAACAATGCGATACCACAGCTACGACCTCATCGTGGTCAACGAATATTTCGATGCCAAAAACCCGGATGCCAACGGGGTGTTGATATACCTGGAACGCCTCCACATGTCCGTTCGCCGAAATATCTTCGTGGCCATGATTACTCGCCGCTTTCGAACCATGGACAACATGGCGGCATTCCAAAAGAGCGTGAACATGATCGTGAATGTGGACAATATCGCTGATTTCGATAAGATTCTCAGACGGGGAATGGCCGATTTCGGCATTTTCTATCAGGCTTACAAGGACTGTCTCGGATGATGCGCTCAGACCCGCGCAACCCGTTCACCGCTTTTTGTAGAAGGACGCCATGAAATCCACCGGAAGATATACCTGCACGGAATACCGTCAAGAGATGATTCTGCTCGGCCTGAAACGCCAGTTGGAGGATTCGGTGCTGACGGAAGACCAACGGGTGCATGTCGCCGAGAAAATCCGCGAACTGGAGCGGCAGATGGGAATGGATTGACCGGTGGCCGCTATCGTTCGCCAATTCGACCCACATCTTTTTCTGATTGGCTTAACTCCCCCTATCAGCGGATTCCAGGACTTCATCGGCGCCTGGCTGGTCGTCGGGCCGGAAGCGGTCTACCTGGTGGACGTGGGGCCGGCGTCGACGGCGGGCCAACTCATCGACGCCATTGCCTCCCTGGGTGTGGATCGCCTGGATTACATCTGCCTGACGCACATTCACATGGACCATGCCGGCGCCGTTGGACATCTGGCCAGGCATTTTCCAGGCACACCGGTGGTGTGCCACCCCAAAGGCACACCGCATATCATAGATCCCGAACGCCTGTGGCAGGGTACGGTGAAGACGCTTGGACAGACCGGTCGTGCTTACGGGCCGATGTTGCCGGTGGAGCCGTCGCGGATCGCCACCGAATCCCAACTGGCATCGGCGCCCTTCCACCTGCTGGACACCCCCGGCCATTCTCCTCACCATTTTGCCATTTCCGCCAACGGCTGTCTGTTTACCGGGGAGGCCGGTGGCGTGTGCCTGCCGCTGCCTTCGGGCGACATCTATCTGCGGCCGGCAACCCCCCCCCGATTTTTTCTGGAAACGTCATTGTCGAGCATCGACCGTCTCATGGCCACCCGTTCCGAGACCTTGTGCTACGCGCACGTCGGTATGCGCAAAGACGGTATGCGCATGCTGGCCAGGCATCGGGAACAGCTGCTGTCGTGGGAAAAGCGGTTGGCCGTCGAAGCCGCTGAAGGGGGGATGGATTCGGCGGATTTTGCGGACCGGTGGGTTGACCTGCTGCTGGCGGAGGATCCGCTGCTGCATGGTTTCTCACAACTGGCGCCAGCGGTCCAGGCGAGGGAGCGCGGCTTTCTGCGCAACAGTGTCAAGGGCTTTGCCGGCTATCTGGCCAGCCTGAAAGAGACCCCAATTTCTAATTTTGAATGATGAATTTTGAATGAGTGGATCCTGTCTATTTTCTTTAAACGATAGAATGCTTTCATTCAAAATTAAGAAATAGGCATTCATAATTTCTCTTCCAGGCTGTCGCTGATGATGCGAAGCCCCTCTAAGGTGAGGGAAGATTCCACTTTTTCGATGCTTTCGGCCACGTTGGCCATCAGAGGCGCCAGGCCGCCGGTGGCCAGCACCATGGGCACGGTATCCATCTGCGCCTTTATGCGGCCCACAATTCCGTCCACCAGACCGGCATAGCCGAAAATGATTCCTGACTTGATGCTGCCGGCCGTATCCTTTCCCACCACGGTGTCCGGTCGCTCGAATATTTCCACACGCGGCAGCTTGGACGCTTCACGAAACAGGGCCTCGGAGGCGATCATGATCCCCGGGCTGATGGCCCCTCCTAAATATTCCCCCTTTTCTGATACCACATCGAAGGTTGTGGCCGTTCCGAAATCGATGATGATGAGGCTTTTACCGTATTTTTGGTAGGCGGCTACGGAATTGACGATTCGGTCCGCCCCCAACTCCGAGGGGTTGTTGATCAAAATGGGCATGCGTCGATAGGAACGGGCATCCACCCACTGTGGAGCGTGGCCTAAATATTTTCGGCAAAATGAGTCTAAAATGGTTACCATGGGTGGCACGACACAGGAGATCACGGTTTGCCGGATGGCCCCGGCCTCGATACCGCCGATGGCGAAAAGACTGGTGACGATGACGTTGAATTCGTCTTCCGTCGTATTCCTTTCCGTCCGGATTCGCCAGTCCTTCACCAGCGTATCATTCCGGTAGATGCCCATGACCGTATTGGTGTTTCCCACATCGATGACAAGCAGCATGATCACCTCCACCCTATTGGCTGATAGTTACGGAAAAACGTTCCGGACTGACCCGGACCAGTGTCGTTCTGACCGGAAGCGTGATGACCGCCTTGAGGGAGTGGCTCCCCGTTGCCAGATCGCCCAGATCCACGGTGACGGCGAAGTCAGGGTCGGTTTCGATCGTGTTGACTATAGCCTCCGGGCCCCTGACAGTCAGCATAATCGCGTCGGGGTCGATCCGAAAGCCTGCTGAAGCCCCTTTCACCGAAACCGGTATGCTTTCCAGCACCCGTGTGATGATTCGTTCTTTTATCTCGACGAGTGCCACCACGAAGCGAAGGGGCGGGTCTACCGCAATGGCTTCCGGCAGGTTCAGCGGGACCTCTTTTTTGAAGGATTCCGAAGCGTCCTCCAGGTCGATGGATCGGGTTTCGACCGTTTCAATGCCGGCCAGCATGGCTGCCGTGCCTTTGAGCAGGATGCGGTTGGGTTGAAGGGAGACAGCCGCTACCGCAAATCCCGGCGCTGGGTGTCCCTCCAGGATCGCAATGACCTCGGCCGTCTTCTGGTACAATCTTTCCAACCTGATGGTCAATGACGGTGTTAACAGGGACTTGAGAGATACGCCTCTGGGCAGACCGACATCCGCCGGACGCACCGCCAGGGTGTGGGTCCCTTCGCCCAGACCGGACAGATCCACCCGGCAGGAGGTCTCATTGGCATCGATCGTTTGCAGGCTGGAAGCGCTGTCTGAAACCAACAGACGAACCGAGTGGCGGGGGGCGTCCATCAACATCAGCTCGTCGGGAAGGTTGTCGAAAGTGACCGCAATGGCGATTTCCCGCTCCTGCTTTTCAGTCCGGGAAATCAGCACCACGGTTGCCACACCCAGAATCAGAGAGAGGATCACCCACCGGATCCAGGCAGCGCGTACGTGTTTGTTTGAAGGGAGGGATGATGTCATGTGGATCACACGGAGGTGATGGCGTTGACGATAGCAAGGGTGGCGCGGGTTCGGGCCACATCATGAACCCGGACAATGTGGACGCCTTTCATGGCTGCGGCCGCCACGGCCGCCTGGGTGCCCCGGGCCACGTCCATCGATAGCGGATCCATGTCTTTTTGAGACGGATCTTTCAAGAGTTGGCGGATGAACATTTTGCGTGACGGGCCGATCAGCAGTGGGGCGGCAAGCCCGTGAAACCGGTCGAGGTCACGGATGAGCTGAATGTTGTGGCCGATGGTCTTGCCGAACCCGATTCCCGGGTCGAGGATGATGGCTGAGCGTTCCACGCCAGCGGCCACTGCCCGGTCCACTGCATCGGAAAGAAAGGTCTTGATGTCGGAGACCAGGTCACCGTAGACCGGTTTCACCTGCATGGTCTTGGGGGTGCCTTTCATGTGCATGAGGACGATCGGCACCCGGCAACGGGCAGCCGTGACACCCATCTCCGGATCGGATCGAAGGGCGCTGACGTCGTTGATCATCGTCGCTCCGGCCGACACGGCCTGCCGGGCCACAGCTGCTTTGGTGGTGTCGATGGAAATGGGGATGGCCACCCGATGAGCCAGTTCTTCGATCACCGGCAACACACGATCCATCTCTTCTGATTCGCCCACCGGGTCCGAAAACGGGCGTGTGGACTCTCCGCCGATGTCCAGAATGTCCGCTCCCTCTTCAACCAGTTGCATGGCCTGGGAGACGGCTAGGGCTGGTGAGAAGAAACGGCCGCCGTCCGAGAAAGAGTCGGGGGTGATGTTGACAATGCCCATGATCAGCGTCCGCTGCCCCAGTGCCAGGGTTCGTGGTCCGCAGGTGATGGTGTATGATGGCATTGTTCCGCTCACTTGAGTTGTCGCCGATCGGCAGCAGGAATTCCCTTTACGTCGTGATGATCCCGGTTGCCGTACGGCGTGCTATCGCGGCTCAGGGTTATCGCCCGAATCCGTCTCCTGCGGTGTGCTGCCGCTGGGAGGGTCCGCCTGATCTGCCGCCGCGTTGTCTGCCGTCGATGCTTCGTTTGGCGACGGTGCTGACGGGGCGGTGCCATCATGAGCGTCGTCCTTGTCGCCGGGTTTGTCCGGAAGCTGGATACCCGGCCGCACCTGGCGGATTATCTCATCCAGTTCGGCACCCAGAATGGTCTCTTTTTCGAGAAGCTGTTCGGCCAGTTTGTGCAGCACGTCAAGGTGTTCGGTCAATACCGCCTGGGCACGCTCATAGGAGCGCATCACCAGGCGGTTGACTTCCGAATCGATTTTCCGGGCGGTCTCTTCCGAGTAGTCGCGGTGCTGGGCGATCTCCCTGCCCAGAAACACCTGCTCTTCATCCTTGGCGAAAGAGAGCGGCCCAAGGGACTCGCTCATGCCCCAGCTGCGGATCATCTGCTGGGCCAGTTCCGTGGCTTTCTTGATGTCGTTGGAGGCACCGGTGCTGATGCGCTTGAAAACAATTTCCTCGGCCACGCGTCCGCCGAAAGCGATGGCCAGTTCGGCTTCCAGCTGATCTTTGTAGCGAAAGTCCCTCTCTTCCGGCAGAAACCAGGTTACGCCGGCGGCCCGCCCCCGGGGGATGATGGTGATCTTATTGACCACATCGGTGCCGGGGATGAAGCGGGCCACCAGGGCATGGCCGCCTTCGTGGTAAGCTGTGGTCAGCCGGTCCTCTTCCCTGATCACTTTGGATTTCCTTTCGAGACCCATGTAGACCTTGTCCTTGGAGTCCTCGAAATCCATCATGTCCAGCCGCTCCTTGTCCCGCTTGGCGGCCAGCAGGGCAGCTTCATTGACCAGGTTTTCCAGATCGGCGCCGGAAAATCCGGGGGTGCCCTTGGCCAGTACCACCGGATCCACGTCCGAAGCGATGGGGGTGCGCTTCATGTGCACACGCAGGATTTTCTCTCGACCCTTGATGTCCGGCAGCGACACCACCACCTGGCGGTCGAAGCGACCGGGGCGAAGCAGTGCCGGGTCCAGCACATCGGGACGGTTGGTGGCGGAAATGAGAATGACCCCTTCGTTGGATTCGAAACCGTCCATCTCCACCAGCAGTTGGTTCAGGGTTTGTTCCCGCTCGTCGTGGCCGCCGCCCAGTCCTGCGCCGCGGTGGCGGCCGACTGCATCGATTTCATCGATGAAAATAATGCAAGGGGCGTTTTTCTTGCCCTGCACGAAAAGGTCCCTCACCCGGGAAGCCCCCACGCCGACGAACATTTCAACAAAGTCGGAGCCGCTGATGCTGAAGAACGGAACCCCTGCCTCACCGGCGATGGCCCGGGCCAACAGGGTCTTGCCGGTCCCCGGAGGGCCCATGAGCAGAACGCCCTTGGGTATTCGCCCGCCCAAGCGGGTGAATTTTTTCGGATCCCTCAGGAAATCAACAATTTCTCCCAATTCCTCCTTGGCTTCATCAATGCCGGCGACGTCCTCGAAGGTGACTTTCTCCTGCTGGTCGGAAAGCAGGCGGGCTCTGCTTTTGCCGAAGGACATGGCCTTGCCGCCGCCACTTTGCATCTGGCGCATGAAGAAGATCCACACGCCGATGAGTACGATCATGGGGAACCAGGAAACCAGAACCGACATGTACCAGGGGGATTCGGTCGGTGGTTTGGCAATGATGGTTACCCCCTTGTCCTTCAACCGCTGAATCAAGGCGGGATCCTGGGGCGCATAAATCTTAAAATGGCTGCGATTGAGGTCGGTCACCCGGATCTCCTGGCCCTGGATGGTAACTTCCGACACCCGGTCAGCCTCGACCATCGCCAGAAACTCCGAGTAGCTGATGTCATTCTGCGCGAGCTGCTGCTGATTGAACAGATTGTAAAGCATGACCATCATCAAGGTGATGACCAGCCACAGGGCCAGGTTCTTGTAAAATGGATTCAAAAGCGGTTTCCTCCTCAATGTGTTTCACTAACGCGATAGAGTTTCCTGATTTTGTTTTAGGATCATATTAACCATCATCGGGTGTCAAGCAAGAAAAATTCAACCTTCAGCACCTGAGAGGTTGCCGTCGTCACTTTTACGTGATCATCAATACGTTGTCCCACCAGCCAGATGATGCGCTGTCTGTCCGTCAGCACCGGTGCCAAGGCCCGGGCCTGCCGGGGGATTCGGTGGTCGATGAAGAATTTTTTCAGTTTCTGGGAGCCGCTGGCACCTAAAGGGGTAAAGCGATCACCGGGATTCACGGGGCGCACGGTCAACGGAAGGCTTATACGATCCAGGTCGAGATAGGCCAGGCAACGGTCAACCTCGGTCCATCGCGGCAACTGGTCCGGCCGGCAGGTGGAAAAGCGCAGACCGATACCCATTGCCTTGATTTCAACGGCGGGGGGAAAAGGCGTGGCGATTTCCGTCGGTGATGCGGGCTTTCTTTCACTTGGCGATTCGACGGCGCTCCGGTGGCCGCCCGCTGCCATTGTCAACGTCAGCCGGCCATCGGCTCGCCCGGCGTGGATGCCACCGGGCAGGTGGACTTCTTTTACTCCGCGGTCGTCCGTCAACAGGTGCAACACGGATTGGACGTGGGAGAAGGTGATCCATCGAAGGGTGCCGGTGAGATCCGCCAATGCTTTTCGGACCAGGCGGCGGGCCAGGGCAGGATGCTTCCGACCGACGGCTTCGGCAGAGAGCGTGATGGCTCCCTTGGTGCGTGCAAGGGTCGTTTCTCTGTATTCGGCAGCCGTTATCCCGTCAATCCAATCTTCCTCAATTCTCATCACATCGGCCAGCTGATTGAGGTTGGCCTGGATGCGCGGGTTGTAGTCGGATGCCATCAGTGGCAGCAAATGATGCCGGATGCGGTTGCGCAAAAACCGGAGATCATTGTTTGACGCATCCCGGGCAAAGGCGATACCTTCTTGTTCAACGTAAGCTTCGATCTGGGAGCGGCTGGCATTGATCAGGGGGCGGATAATGAATCCTTGCCGCACGGGAGTGATGCCCGAGAGCCCGCGTGGGCCAGTTCCGCGCAACAGGGCCATGATTATCTGTTCGGCGTTGTCATTCGACTGGTGGCCAAGGGCCAGCTTATTGTACCCGGCCTCGGACATGGTCTTTTTAAAATACGCATAGCGAACCCGACGGGCGGCTTCTTCCAGGGAGAGTCCCAGTTTCTCTTTCACCTTTAATACCCGGCCGCGGGCGACGTGAAAGGGATAGTGAAGGGCCTCGGCTGCCCGGCGAACCACTTGGGCATCCCTGTCTGCGGATGTTCCCCGCAGGCAATGGTTCAAATGGGCGACCCCCAGCCGGATCTTCAGATCGGGTGCCAGCCGGCTAAGCAAGTGGAGCAGTGCCATGGAATCCGGTCCGCCGGAAACGCCCACCAGCACCCGATCTCCCGGAGCCGTCATATGATGGCCGGCCAGTGTCCGCTCAACCGTGGTTAGTAGGCGCTTTGTCTCAGATGGTGTTGAGAATGGTGGCATGGATCAGTTCGGCGTTTTTCCGATCCCAGTAGCCGATATAACCACTTCTGACAGCCACTTCGGTCATATCGTAGCGCACGGTCCGGATGCTTACCGTCACGGGGGAACCGTCGCTCTGGCGCGCCTTGATGGTGGTTTCACTGCCCGTCTGGGTCTTCTCATCGATGGTTATCTTCAGGTAATCCAGGCTCTGGATGGTTGCCTTTTCGGTGTGGGAAAAGTCCTTGGCGTAGGAGCGGATCAATTCCCCCTTGATCCAGGTATACACGCCGGCCCCAGCTCCGGCACCAACAACGACGGCCGCGCAGCCTGCCGTGAACAGCAGGGCAACCAGTAAAGTGATCGCGGTAACGGTTCGTGCCATTATCTTCCTCCCGATGGATGTGGGGGGCTTAACAAGCTGCACCTCCTGATTTATTGCATGACCGAAGGGAAGTCAATACCGCAGGCTCGGCAGAGCGATTGATGACAAAGGGTTTCCCGGAAAGTGAATGGCCCATCGCGCCGAACGCTCATCTAAAGCTGCAGGCCGAAGGTATGCGGTCGATTGAACCGCGAATCCGAGAGATGTGCACTTAGTTCTTGATAAAGGAGCCGGGATCATACTATAGGGGCACCGGTTGTGCTAGGCGGGGAGCCAGCGGTGCCCTGTACCCGAAATCCGCTTCATGCGGGGCTGAACCCCCCCCTTAGGGTTAATCCCGAGAAAATCAGGCCATTTTGACCGGCCGCCGCGCAACAGACGGTCTCGAACCTCGTCAGGTCCGGAAGGAAGCAGCGATAAGGGATGCGGTCTGTGTCGTGGATCGATCCCGGTCATGCTTTGGCTCAGATTTTTCGGATCAGTTCGACGGGGGGTGCACAACCATCTCATCTGTTATCGAGCGTTGTCCGGTTTCATGTCGTCCATGCCCCCGTCTAAAAATCCAGTGACCCATCGTGCGGCCTGTTCCATCCGACGTCGCCTTCGCCGATTCCTGTAGGATGCGACCGGGGGTGCGCAACGCCGTCAAGTCGTGCAGAACAATCGCATCGCGGCAGGGGTGACCTCCCCAGGTATTGGTCCAACCCATCAGATTTACAACTAAATATTTATAGGTGGAGAAGGCCGGACTGGTCCTTGACAAGCCATCATCTGGTCTTATTTTCTATCAACTTTGCGGACCCGGTCGGAGCCAACAGCTTAAAATTCAAGCGTTTCGGACGGACCGGGAACCCACCGGCCGCGAAGGTGAGAAAATCCAGTGAAACCAGGAGACACAGGAGCTGATGGCACCAAAGAAAAAAATTGTGATTGAGGAAGAGATCGATAAAACGCCGCAAGACCACCCATCAATACCTTCGAGCCCTGACGATGCAGCCGATGAAACTCTGGATACCGCTGGTCCATCAGCAGATCTTGAGGAAAAACTCGCGGCAGCGGAAGCCGAAGCCATTGAAAACCGCGACCGCATGCTCAGGATGGCCGCCGAACTCGAGAATTACAAAAAGCGGGCCGCCCGTGAATTGGATGATTTCAAAAAATACGCCAACGAAAACCTGATCCGGCAACTGCTTACGGTTGTGGACAATCTGGAACGGGCGATCGCCTCGGCCGCTTCGGAAAATGAAAACGGTCAGAGTCTGGTGGATGGTGTCGCCCTGACACTTGCAGAGATCATGAAAATTCTGGAAAAACATTACGTCAGCCCCATTCATGCGTTGGGCGAGCCCTTTGATCCGGCCTTTCACCAGGCCATGTGCCAGGAGGAGTGTGCCGATCAGCCGCCCAACACGGTGGTTCAGGAATTTCAAAAGGGATATCTGATTCATGACCGGTTGCTTCGGCCCGCCATGGTGGTGGTCTCAAAGGTCGCCCAGAACGGGCAGTCACCCGAAAAAACGGTTAATACTAACGCTTAATACAATACTATTTCAAAGATCGTTGAAGGTAAGGAGGAACATCAGATGGGCAAGATTATCGGAATTGATCTCGGGACCACCAACTCCTGTGTGGCCATTATGGAAGGCGGCGACGCCAAAGTGATCACCAACCCGGAAGGCGGCCGCACTACTCCCTCAATCGTTGCAGTCAGCGAAAGCGGAGAGCGGACGGTGGGGCAGATCGCCAAGCGGCAGGCCATCACCAACCCGGAAAACACGGTTTTTGCGGTCAAGCGGCTTATCGGCAGAAAGTATTCCTCCGCCGAGGTTCAAAATGACATCAAGATTCTTCCCTACCACATAAAACAGGCGGAAAATGGTGACGTACGCATCGATTTAAGGGGCAAACTCCACAGCCCGGCAGAGATTTCATCGTTCATCCTGGCACACATCAAGAAATACGCCGAAGACTACCTGGGTGAACCGGTGACGGATGCGGTGATCACCGTTCCGGCATACTTTAACGACAGCCAGCGCCAGTCCACCAAAGATGCTGGAAAGATTGCCGGCCTCAATGTGCTGCGCATTATCAACGAGCCCACGGCTGCCTCGCTGGCCTATGGCCTCGACAAGCGCAGCGAAGAGAAGATTGCCGTATTCGACCTGGGCGGCGGCACCTTCGATATTTCCATCCTCGAGATCGGCGAAGGGGTTTTCGAAGTCAAGGCCACGAACGGCGATACTCATCTGGGCGGTGAGGACTTCGATTTGCGGCTTATCGATTTTCTGGCAGACGAGTTCAAAAAAGACCAGGGTATCGACCTGAGAAACGACAAAATGGCCCTGCAGCGGCTCAAGGAGGCAGCGGAAAAGGCCAAGATGGAACTCTCCTCGTCCATGGAAACCGATGTGAACCTGCCATTCATTACCGCCGACGCCAGCGGGCCCAAACACCTGAATGTAAAGATCACCCGGGCCAAGCTGGAAGGACTGGTTGCCGATCTGCTGGACAAGCTGGAGCCGCCGTGCCGGACCGCTCTGAAAGACGCCGGCCTGTCCACCGGCGAGATCGACGAGGTCATCCTGGTGGGCGGCATGACGCGCATGCCGGCAGTCCATGAGCGGGTGAAACGGATTTTCGGAAAAGAGCCCCACAAGGGGGTAAACCCCGATGAAGTGGTAGCGCTGGGTGCGGCCATTCAGGGAGGTGTGTTAAAGGGCGATGTGAAGGATGTGCTTTTGCTGGATGTCACACCGCTTTCCCTGGGCATCGAAACCTTAGGTGGGATCATGACGCGGCTCATCGAGAAGAACACCACCATCCCGACCCGCAAGAGTCAGGTCTTTTCCACGGCGGCGGACAACCAGCCGGCGGTCTCCATCCACGTGCTCCAGGGCGAGCGCGAGATGGCCGCAAGCAACAAGACCCTGGGGCGGTTCGAACTGGTTGGTATCCCGCCTGCCCCGCGCGGCGTTCCACAGATCGAGGTGACGTTTGACATCGATGCCAACGGTATCGTCAATGTATCCGCCAAGGATATGGCCACAGGTAAAGAGCAGTCCATTCAGATCACGGCATCCAGCGGCCTTTCCAAAGAGGATATTGAAAAGCTGATTAAAGATGCCGAGTTGCATGCGGATGAGGACAAGAAGAAAAAGGAGTTGGTTGAAGCCAGAAACCATGCCGATACGCTTATCTATTCGACTGAAAAATCATTGAAGGATCTCGGGGAAAAGGTTGATGCCGAGACCCGCAGCAAAATCGAAGCTGCCTCGACTGCCCTGAAAAAGGCTATGGAAGGCGACGATGTCAAGGAGATCTCGAGGTTGAGCGAAGAGCTGACCCAGGCGTCGCACAAGGTGGCTGAAGCCATGTACAAGCAGGCCTCCGAGGCGGGTGCCGGCGGTGCGGACGGCCCTGGACCCGATGCCGGTGCGGATACCGGGGGTGCCGGTGCGGATGACGACGTGGTGGATGCCGATTTTGAAGAGGTTAAAGACAAAAAGTAGATCCAACCCCCAAAGGGGGGGCAATACCTGCCCCGGAGATCGAAAAAACCCGCACCGGTTAACGGTTGCGGGTTTTTCCTTTCCGGCGTATCAGCCCAGGCGAATGATCACAAGAAGCGCTGCCCGGCGTTGAAGGGTTCAAGGCACCGAATCATCACGGGTCAAGCCGCCACCGCGAGTGATTACCCCCGCTGCAGGCGACGGGAACGGTGCGACCGGTGACGCTGCGGTAAAGATCCGCAAATCCGACAACGGGCCGGCTGCCTGTCACGTCGCGAAGGTGTCCTTTTGCCCTGCGTATCGTTTGCGCAGTTTTGGTTTTTCGATCTTGCCGGTTGGGTTCCGCGGGACCTCGCCGAAAATGATTTTACGAGGGCGCTTGTAGCGGGCCAGGGTGTTGCAGAAGGCATCCACTTCCGCCTTGGTCAGGTCACAGCCGTGCTTTGCCTTGATGATGGCTGTGGTGATCTCTCCCAGCCTGAGGCTCGGCAGGCCGATCACCGCCACATCCTGGATCTTAGGATGATTCATGAGAAAATCCTCGATTTCTACCGGGTAGATGTTCTCGCCACCGGTGATGATCACATCTTTTTTCCGGTCAACCAGCCAGATGAATCCCTCCTCGTCCTGCCGGGCCACATCGCCGGTGAGCAACCAGCCATTCACGATTGCAGCGGCCGTGGCCTCGGGATTTTTATAATAATCCTTCATGACGCCGGGCCCCTTGATAATCAGTTCTCCCGGACTTCCCGGGGCTACCGGGCGGAATTGGACGTCGACGATCCGAAACTCCCAGTCAAAACCGGGTAGACCGATGGCTCCCACTTTATGCATGTTTTCCATTCCCAAATGGATGCAGCCGGGGCCGGTGCTTTCGGTGAGGCCGTAGTTGGTGTCGTACTGGTGATTGGGAAAGATCTTGCGCCACTCCCTGATCAGGCTCGCGGGAACCGGCTGGGCGCCGATATGCATGAGCCGCCACTGGTCCAGGTGGTAGTTCTCCAATTTGAGCTCGCCGCTTTTGATGGCCAACAGCAGGTCCATGGCCCAGGGCACCAGCAGCCAGACGATAGTGATCTTCTCTTGGGAGATGGCCTCTACAATCCATCGGGGTTCGATGCCTTTGAGAATGACCGTTTTTGCTCCCATGATGAAATTGCCGAACCAGTGCATCTTGGCTCCCGTGTGGTACAAGGGAGGGATGCACAGGAAGTTGTCCGCGTGGGTCTGGTTGTGGTGGCGGTTCTCCACATAACAGGCGTGCTCCAGGTTCCGGTGGGTCAGGCGGGCGGCCTTGGGTGTGCCGGTGGTGCCCGAGGTGAAGTATAGCGCTGCATCATCACAGATGTCTATAACCACCCCCGGGTCTTCAGCCCGATGGTCCGCAATGAGCCGGTCCAGTGACTCCGCCCACGCCGGACATTTGTCTTGCGGGCCTGCGAAGATGAAGGTTCGGACACTGTTTTCAATTTCGACCCGGATTTCTGTCACCCGGTCAATGAAGTCTTCGCCGAAGATGAATGCCTTTGCCTCGGCGGTGCGGGTGCACGCGGCGATCGCATTGGCGACGAACCGGAAATTCAATGGAACCGCCCAGGCGCCGGTTCTCAGGATGCCAAAATAGGCGGGCAGCCATTGGATGCCGTTCATCATCAGGTGAACGACACGATCCCCTTTCCTTACGCCCCTGGCCATCAATGCCTGGGCTATCGCATTGGCTTGGTCGTCAAAGGTTTTCCAGGTAATTTCAATCCGTTGATTTTTTGCTGGTTCCCGTTCGATGAGGGCGGTTTCCGGTCCGTACATTCTGGCATTTCTGGCCAGAATTTCTGTGATCAGCATGGTGCTTACCCTTAGTTTAAAAAAAAGTGCCGTGTCAGCGTTGGTGCAGCGGGGCCATCAACCAAGGAGGGCGCAATACCAAAATGCCGTCGGATGGTCAAGGCGGCAACCGGATGATCGCACGATCGATTCGGTCGCCTCAACACCGTAAATCAAGTGTGATGGCCTGAAAAAAGGTTTGCCGTCAGCTGCCTGATTATTTAGAGTGGTACCTGACGCGCCATCGGTTTTAAAAAGGGGGAGGAATGATTGTCTTCGACGGCACCTACATGCTGGAACGAAAGGAGGACCCAGGGGCGACCACGGCCCATGCCTGCACCTGGCGGGTGAAGATCGTCGATTTTTCATCAGGCGACCCCATGCATCCTCACATCCGTCCCTATGCCGTGTTGGCCTTTCGCTTGGAGGGCGGCATTTTCAAGACCAGCTGTGCCGAAAGCATCGGAAAGCGGATCTGCAGGGATTTCGATCTCGATGTGGATGACGTGCTGTGGGTCGAGGCATTCACCGACCTTCCCGGTGCGCTTTACGTGGCTGTTTTTACCCCACGGTACCAGGAAACCGACATTCATTACACCGTTACCTGGCGGCCGATCTTAAGCAACGAACAGGCTGCCGTGGAACCTTGGTGCTGACAGGTGTGGCGGACGGCCGATCGAACAGCCAAAATATGGGTTGAATGTTCAACCGGATTTAACTAAAATGCGCTCCCAACAACAGGCCGCTTAAGCTTGTTCCATCATCTCCAACGCGACGATTGGCAATTCCCGCTGATAAGAGAGGGTCGGTTTTTACAATGGCTTCGGGTCCGTCAGCGGGTTCATTCACAATGGTTCGCACAGGGGGGATGACTCATCAACCCTCATAACTAAGGATGTTCGAATGAAGGTGCTGGTCAGTGACAATCTGGGTGAAGATGGAATCCGAATGTTTCAGGATGCTCCAGGTATTCATGTGGATGTGAAGACCGGTCTGGAGCCGGAGGCGCTCAAGGCGATCATCGCCGATTATGACGCCCTGGTCATCCGAAGCGCTACCAAGGTGACCGAAGATCTCTTGCAGGTGGCCACACGGCTCAAGGTGGTGGGCCGGGCGGGCATCGGCCTGGACAATGTCGATATTCCGGCTGCCACCCGGCGCGGGGTGGTGGTGATGAATACCCCCACGGGAAATGTGGTGACTACGGCTGAGCACGCCATCGCCATGATGCTGGCCCTGACCCGCAACATCCCCACGGGAACGGCCTCTTTGCGGGACGGGCGCTGGGAGAAGAAAAAACTTCAGGGCCGGGAGATCTTCAACAAGGTGCTGGGCGTGATCGGATACGGAAAGATCGGCGCCATCGTGGCGGACCGTGCCCGCGGATTGAAGATGAACGTGATCATCCACGACCCTTATGTCACCCCGGACCAGATTCAAAAAGCAGGGTTCGAGAGCGTGGACCTGGACACGCTGTACGAGCGGGCCGACTATATATCCGTGCATGTGCCCAAGCTTAAAAATACCGTCGGCTTGATCGACAAGCAGGCTTTCGATAAAATGAAACCCGGTGTGATGGTCATCAATTGCGCACGCGGCGGGATCGTTGTTGAAAGCGACCTTTACGATGCCATCGTTTCCGGCAAAGTGGCCGGTGCGGCGCTGGATGTCTTCGAGACCGAGCCGCCCGGGCAGTCCCCCCTGATCACTCATGAGCGGGTGATCTGTACGCCCCACCTGGGTGCCTCCACCCGGGAAGCCCAGACCAATGTGGCCGTGGCCATTGCCCGGCAGATTATCGATTTTCTGACCGCCGGCACCGTGGCCAATGCGGTGAACATGCCCTCGGTGACCGGTGAGGTGCTGGAAAAGATCGGACCCTATCTCACCCTGGCCGACCGGATGGGATGCCTTCAGGCGCAACTGGTCCGCGGTCCCATCAAGGAGGTGGTCGTCGAATTTCACGGTGATTTCAAAGATTTGGATCTTTCCCCCGTGTCGACGGCTGTGCTCAAGGGGATCCTGACGCCGGTAGTCAAGGATGACGTGAACTTTGTCAATGCCCATGTCATGGCCCAGCAGCGCGGCATCAAGGTGACCGAAACCAGCAGCGCCGAGTCAGATTACTATGTTAACCAGATCACGGTCCGGGCGATTACCACCGAGATGGAGAGCGTGGTGTCAGGCACGATCTTCGGGAAAAAGGACCCGCGGATTGTCAAGATCAACAAGTTCCGGCTGGAGATGATACCCCACGGCCACATGGCTTTGATTCAAAACATCGACAAGCCAGGCTCCATTGGTGAAATCGGCACCACCCTGGGCCGGCACAACATCAATATCGGCAGAATGCAGGTTGGCCAGGAGGAGGAGGGGGATCGCAACATCATTTTTCTGACCACCGATACCCCCATCCCGGAGGATGTGGTGGAGGAAATGCGGCATCTTTCTCTGGTCAAGACCGTTACCCCGCTGGAATTCTAGTGGTTTCTATCATTTAAAGGAGCGTTTCCCATGGCAGACGAAAAGCAGGAAAAAACCGGCAAATCAAGTCCGGCTGACCAACCCAAATCCACTGCAGCGGCGTCCCTGCCGACCCTCAATTTTGCCACTTTTATCTTTTCCCTCAATTCATCGGCCCTCGTTCAACTGGGCATGATCGAGGACCCGATGACCGGCGAGAAAACCAAGAACCTGCCGCTGGCCAAACAGACCATTGATATCCTTTCCATGCTCGAAGAAAAGACGAAGGGCAACCTGGACGTCGATGAGGCGGGGATGCTAAAAAACATTCTTTACGATCTGCGGATCCAATACGTGAAAGAGAAGGCGTAGCCAAACACGGCTATCAACAGGCATGGAAGCGCTTCACGTAAAAGCACCGGCGAAGATCAACCTGTTTCTCCGTATCATCGGCAAACGACCCGACGGCTATCATGACCTACACACGCTCATGTGCCCGTTGGCTCTCTACGACACCCTGACCCTGAGCGCTGGCGGAAAAGGGATGGTTATCGACTGCGATCATCCCGGCGTCCCGAAAGATGAATCCAACCTGGCGGCCCGCGCCGCGCATCTGTTTCTGCAGACCGTTTACGCGGGCAATACACCGCCGGTATCCGGCCTGACCATCCATATAGATAAAAAAATACCCGTGGGTGCCGGGCTTGGCGGCGGCAGCAGCGATGCCGCTGCTGTTCTGTATACCTTGAACGATTATTTCGGTAGGCCGCTTTCCAGGCCGGAACTCATGGCCATGGGCGCGCGCCTCGGTGCCGATGTCCCTTTTTTCATACTTGGCCGACCGGCACTGGCCACAGGAATCGGCGACCGGCTCGAACCCTTTCCTTACCTGACGCCATGGACGGCGCTGCTGGTCTATCCCAACGAGGTGGTATCAACCGCCTGGGTCTACAAAAATCTGAATTTAAGATTGACAAAAGACGAAAAAAAACTTAGTAAATTCCACTTTGATGGCCGACTTTTCAACGTCGATGAGCATCTGGTCAACGATTTGGAACCGGTGACCAAAAAGGCGTTTCCGGTCATCGGAGACATAAAGCGCTTGCTGTTGGCACATGGAGCGGCCGGGGCCATGATGTCCGGCAGCGGATCAACGGTGTTCGGGCTGTTTGCGGACCCCGAACGAGCCATTTCAGTTTGTACAGCCTTGTGTGACAATCAGCAAAACAAAAACTGGACGCTTTATATCGCGGATCTGTTGATCTAAGTGCCGGTTGTTGCCGAAGTCCGGACTCAGGACACCGGCATTTTTCTGCTGGGGCGTCGTCAAGCGGTAAGACACAGGATTTTGGTTCCTGCATTCGGAGGTTCGAATCCTCCCGCCCCAGCCAATCTCATCGAACAGGAGTAGCGTTCAGAAAGTGACAGCTAAAAAACAAAAGTTCTGTGTTTTTACAGGCAATTCCAATCCGGATCTGGCATGTAAGATTGGCGAATACCTGGGGATGCCGCTGTGTGGCGCGGTCGTGAAGCGATTCAGTGACGGTGAGATTCAGATCGAGATCGATGAAAATGTGCGGACCAAAGACGTTTTTGTCATTCAATCCACCTGCCACCCGGTCAACGACAATCTGGTTGAACTGCTACTCATGGTGGATGCCCTGAAACGGGCCTCGGCCCGTCGAATCACCGCCGTGATCCCCTATTACGGATATGCCCGCCAGGACAAGAAAGTGGCTCCCCGCGTGCCTATCAGCGCCAAGCTCATCGCCGATTTACTGACGACTGCCGGTGCCACCCGTGTGATCACCATGGACCTGCATGCCGGACAGATCCAGGGCTTTTTCAACATTCCCGTGGACAACCTCTACGCGGCCCCGGTGCTTCTGGAATACATCAAGTCCAATTTCGATGAAGGCCTGGTCATTGTATCGCCCGATGCCGGTGGCGTGGAGCGGGCCCGTGCCTTTGCCAAACGGCTCAATGCCGGATTGGCCATCGTGGACAAGCGGCGGTCGGCTCCCAACAAAGCCCGGGCCATGGCGATCATCGGTGATGTGAGAGACAAGACCGTCATTATCCAGGACGATATGATCGATACCGCCGGAACCCTTACCGAAGCCGTGAACGTGATTATGGACGGCGGGGCGCGGGAAGTCCATGCCTGCTGTGCCCATCCGGTGCTTTCCGGGCCGGCCGTGGACCGAATCGATGCCTCGCCCATTACCAGCGTTGTCTGCACGGATACCATTCCGCTTAACGAGAATGCAGCAGCCTGCAATAAAATCAAAGTGCTTTCCATCTCCAGCCTGGTGGGGGAAGCCATCATCAGAAGCTACACCGGGGATTCGGTAACGTCCCTGTTCGTGTAATATTCTTTAAGGAGGAAAAGATCGTTGGAAATAATGAATTTAAAAGCAAGTCAACGGGAGGCCGTGGGTAACGGACCTTCAAGAGTTCTTCGGCGGGAAGGCAAAATTCCCGCCATTTTATACGGCCCCAAAACCGAACCGATCAAGCTGGCCATCGACCGGCTGGAACTGGAGCCCATTTTCAAATCCGGCGCCGTTGCGCAGAAACTGCTGAAACTGGAAATTGAAGGGGCCGATGCCGTCCGCAACGTCATGATCAAAGAGCTGCAGAAGCATCCCCTGTCCCGGACCGTGCTTCACCTGGACCTTTATGAAGTGAGCATGGATCAGAAGATCAAAGTCATGGTTCCCGTGGTCACCACCGGCAAGAGCACCGGCGTTGAGATGGGGGGTATGCTGCAGATCATTCGCCGGGAACTGGAAGTCTTCTGCCTGCCCGATCAGATTCCCGAGAACATCACCATCGATATCACCGACCTTGAAATTGGCGACTCGTTTCACGTTGAAGACCTTCCGGAGGACGAAGCTGTCGAGATTCCGGCCGATGTCAACTTCACGATTCTGACCATCCTCAGCCCGACAGCCGGGGAAGAGGAGGAAGTGGAGGCTGAAGAGGAAGGCGAAGAAGAGGGTGAAGAAGGTGCCGAGGCTGCTGAAGAACCGGCGGCCGAATAGAGACTTCATGATGGGCGGCCAATTGTATCCCGCTGCGGGCTGCCATGGCCATGAAGGCTGAAAACAGATATCATCTGATCGTCGGGCTCGGCAATCCGGGCCCGTCGTATGCAGCGACCCGCCACAACATCGGGTTTATGGCCGTAGACCGGCTGATACGCAAATACGGGTTGATTGCCTGCCGCAGCCGGATCAATGCACAAATCGCCGAAGGACGTATCGCCGGCGTCCGGGTGCTGGTTGCCAAGCCGACGGCCTATATGAATCGGTCCGGCGGTCCGGTGAGCAACATCGTCCACACCCACGGGATTCAATGCGAGGATATGGTCGTCATCCACGATGACATCGACCTTGCTTATGAAAGATTGAAAATCAAAGAGAAAGGGGGGGATGGAGGACACAATGGACTGAGGTCTCTGATTGACGCCCTGGAGACCGATGAGTTCGTGAGGGTGCGAATGGGCGTCGGGCGGCCGGAAGGCGACATTGGGGTGGTGGATTATGTTCTGGAGGAGTTCGATGCCAGTCAACGGACAATGCTGGAGCCTTTTCTGTCACGGGCCATCGAGGCTGCCGCAGCGATCCTTTGTGAGGGAGCAAAGGATGCCATGAATCGGTTTAACCGCAAACCTTAGACTTCACGTTAAACATTGAATGGAGGAAAGAATGGACGTTGTAATGAACAACATACCGCTCGTGTGTACGTTGGTCGGCGCTGTTGGTGTTCTTTTTGCAATCATCCTCGCCGGTATCGTCAAAGGCGCGCCTGCCGGAGACGAGAAGATGCAGGCTATTGCCGGCGCCATTCAGGAAGGTGCCATTGCCTACCTGAACCGCCAGCTGAAAAGCATGGGCATTGCCGGCATCATCATTTTTGGAGTTATTTTTGTTACCATGGGTGCCAAGACCGCTTTCGGGTTTATGATTGGTGCCGTGGCCTCATTTATGGCCGGCTACATCGGCATGCGCGTTTCCGTCCTGGCCAACGTGCGTACGGCTGAAGCAGCCAAAAAAGGCATGGCCGCCGGCCTCTCCATGGCCTTCAAAGGCGGCAGCGTTACCGGTATGATCGTCGCCGGTCTGGCGCTGACTTCCGTGGCCGGTTACTACACCGCCACCCACGACGTCATTGCCCTGGTCGCCCTCGGTTTCGGCGGCAGCCTGATCTCCATCTTCGCCCGTCTGGGCGGTGGAATCTTCACCAAGGGTGCCGACGTGGGTGCGGACCTGGTCGGCAAAGTCGAGGCCGGGATCCCCGAAGATGACGTCCGTAATCCGGCGACCGTCGCGGACCATGTCGGCGACACCTATGCCGTCACCGCCGTGGCCGCCATGCTCATCGGCCACCTACTCTTCCCCAAACTCCAAATGGCTACCGAGTTTCCGCTGATTCTCGGTGCCATCTCCATCATTGCCTCCATGATCGCCGTTTTCTTCGTCCGCCTGGGCAGTGGCGGCTACATCATGGGCGCGCTTTACAAAGGCATGTTCGGTTCCGCCGTCATCG
Organism: Desulfosarcina sp.; assembly: GCF_055467485.1. Classification (NCBI taxonomy): domain Bacteria; kingdom Pseudomonadati; phylum Thermodesulfobacteriota; class Desulfobacteria; order Desulfobacterales; family Desulfosarcinaceae; genus Desulfosarcina; species Desulfosarcina sp. Next base: position 89,935 of record NZ_JBUOIV010000017.1, read on the forward strand.
CAGCCGTGGCGTTTTACTATGCATGTAATAAATTCATGGCCGACATCCCCGGCATCAGCGCCATGAACATCTACTACTGCACCCTGATCGGTTTGATCCTGACCGTCATGATCGTCATTATAACCGAATACTACACCGGTATC
>NZ_JBUOIV010000018.1:0-89134 GCF_055467485.1 Desulfosarcina sp.
CTTTCCACCATCCGCCAGGCCCTGGAGGCCGGCCGCTTCATGCGCTCACCTGTCGACATGGACGCATCGCCGGGAAAGGCCCAGGGGGAGGCCATCATCGGCAAGAGCCCGGCCATGCAGGAGGTGTACAAGGCCATCGGCCGCGTGTCGGCCACCGACGCCACCGTGCTTATTCGCGGCGAATCGGGTTCCGGCAAGGAACTCGTGGCCAGGGCGCTTTATCAGCACAGCATCCGGTCGCAAAAACCGTTTCTGGTGATCAACTGCGTGGCCATCCCCGACACCCTGCTGGAGAGCGAGCTGTTCGGTTATGAAAAAGGCGCTTTCACCGGCGCCACCCACCGCCGGGTGGGCAAGATCGAACAGGCCAGCGGGGGTACGGTGTTCCTAGACGAAATCGGGGATATGCCTTTTAACCTGCAGGCCAAAATGCTGCGCCTGCTCCAGGAGAAAAGCGTCGAACGGCTGGGTGGCCGGGAAACCCTCCCCGTGGACGTGCGCATTATCGCGGCCACCAACCGTGACCTGGAGCACCTGATCACCAAGGGCCAGTTCAGGGAGGACCTGTACTACCGGCTCAAGGTGATCACCATCTGGCTGCCGCCCCTTCGCGAACGCACCGGCGACATCCCGCTGCTGGCCAGCTATTTCATGACCCGCTTTGCCACGGAACTGGGCATCGAAAACCCGGGGATCACCCGGGAAGCCATGTCCATGCTTGTCTCCAGCCCATGGCCCGGGAATATTCGGGAACTGTCCAACACCCTGCAAAAGGCATTGATCTTCAACCGGGGCGCGCCGCTCAGCCTGGCGGATATCAGCCTGGCGACCGGCGGCGACGCCAAAAGCCACCATCTCAGCGAAGACGCCTGCGACGACAGCATCCGTTCCTGGATTCGCAACCTGCTTTCAAAGGGGGGGCAGGAGAACCTGTTCGAAAACTGCATGGATCATTTCGGCAGCGTACTGGTGGGAGAGGCTCTCAATCTGACCGGCGGCAATCGCTCCCAGGCGGCCAAGCTGCTGGGCATGTCCCGGCCGACGCTGCATGCCAAGATCGACAAATACGATCTGAAAATCGAAACCAGCGTCAGATAGATACAACGGATGACTGAGGCCAGAAGACAGAGGACGGAATGATGCGCAATCTATAATCACGGCGTTTCGGTTGATGGCGTTCAGGCGGGAATGGTAAATATGGCTTGCAACAGGAGCCGAGAAACGGCCGAAGAAAAGTGACTTCCTTCCCGCCTCGGTCTTCGGACCTCTGGTATCAGTCTCCTGTCTTCCGGCTTCAGTCCTCTGGCGTTCAGCCGGCCGGCACGACACCATTGGTGATCTGTGCGTAGGCGCTGTGGTTGTGAATGGATTCGAAGTTTTCGGCGCTGACGGAAAACCAGGTGATGTTATCGTCGGCCATCAGGCGTTCGGAAACGTCCCTGACCACATCCTCGACGAATTTCGGGTTGGAAAACCCCCGTTCGGTCACATTTTTCTCATCCACCCGTTTCAGCACCGAAAAGACATCGCAGGAGGCGCAGGACTCGACCATCTCGATCATGTCCTCCAGCCAGATAAACTTTTTGAATCGGGTTTGAAGCCGCACGATGCCGCGCTGATTGTGGGCGCCATGGTCTGAAATCTCCTTGGAACAGGGGCAGACCGAGGTGATGGGCACGTTGACTTCGGAAACCAAATCGATGTCGTTGCTGGAATTGCTCGATCCGGTAATCCGGCAGTTGTAGTCCATCAGCCCCGGTGCATGGCTCACCGGGGCCTGCTTTTCGATAAAATAGGGAAAACTCACCTCGATATGGGCCGAGGCGGCGTCCAGGTTCTTTTTCATGGCCTCCAGCAGCACGGAAAATTTCTTCAGCGAGATCTCCGGGTTCAACAGGTGAAGCATCTCGACGAACCGGCTCATGTGCGTGCCCTTGTACTCCTGGGGCAGGTCCACGTACATGTTGATCGAAGCGATAGTGCTCTGGGATCCGTCGCGGCGGTCCTTGACGCGTATGGGGTAGCGCAGGTTTTTAATGCCGACTTTGTCGATCGGGATATTGCGGTGATCCCGCTCGCTTTGTACATCTTTCATGGTCTGCCTGTTCGCTGGCGAATCAGCGCCTTACGTTTATTTCAGCAGGTAATCCATCTTCACATGGCTCATGGCCCGGTAGATGTTGCCCTTGATCTTGCGGTTGGTGCGGTAAAGTCCGTCCAGCATCGTTTTGATTTCCGAACGTTTGGTGTCACCGGCCGATGGACACGGATTGTCAAAAAGGGGAAATGCCTGAGACTTGGCAAAGCGCCGGATGCTGTTTTCATCGACCATCGCCAGCGGCCGGATCACGGTGAACCGACCGTTGAAGAGTTCCTGTCGCGGCACCATGGTGCTGATCTCCCCGGCATAGCATATGTTTAAAAAGAGCGTTTCGATGATGTCGTCTTTGTTATGTCCCAATGCCAGCTTGGTGCATCCCAGCCCGTCGGCGATTTCGAACAGCCGCTTGCGCCGCAGCCGGGAACACAGAAAACAGGGGTTTTCCCGGTTCTCGGCGCTGTGGGCGACGATGCCATGGTCGGTTCGATCAACCGTCAGGGCAAATCCCAGGTGCCGGCAGGTATCGCTCAACCCGTCGGTAAAACCACCCGGGAAACCGGGATCCACGTAGATGGGAAACAGCTCGTAGTGCACCGGCACGCGCTTTTGTCTTTCGGCCAGCGCCCACAACAAGGTCAGGCTGTCCTTGCCGCCGGACAGTCCCAGGGCGATGCGGTCGCCGTCTTCGATCATGCCGTAACGGTGAATGGCCTTTCCAACAAGGCTGTTCATTGCTTTGTATGTGTAGCTGTGCCGGGCCAAAATGAATATATCAGGATCGACGGGCTATTGATCGGCGTCGATCTTTTCCACGACTTTTCCGGCGGCGACTTCCCGAAGGGCGATGACAATATCCTCGTTTTTCGGGGAACTGACCAGGTATTCGGATCCTTCACGGATTTGCCGCACCCGTGCGGCAACCATATGAACCAGCTTGAAGCGGTTCGGTACTTTTTCCAGACAATCTTCAACAGTAATTCGTGCCACGTGAGTCCTCCTGTTTACAATATTTCCACCAGCTCGTAGACCCTTTTGCCAGCCGGTGCGTTGAGCACAATCTCTTCACCGGGTTTTTTGCCGATGATGGCCTTGCCCAGCGGTGAGGTGACCGAAATGCGCCCCTTTTCGATGTCGGATTCCTCGGGACCCACCAGTTGGTATTCCACCTCCTCGCCGGTATCCACATTTTCAAGCATCACCGTGCAGGCGAACACCGCTCGATCCTTGGGCAGGTTGTCCACGTCGATGATTTCTGCGTTTCCCAGTTTGTATCCCAATTCACTGAGCCGGCCTTCGATAAAGCCCTGGCGTTCCTTGGCTGCATGATATTCGGCATTTTCGCTGAGATCACCATGGGCGCGTGCCTCTTCAATGGCCCGGATCACAAGGGGCCTTTCGATGGATTTGAGATGTTCCAGCTCTTTTTTCAGCGTCTGGTAACCTTTTCGGGTCATGGGAATTCTTTCCAAAGGGCGACTCCTAAAATAATTCTCGTTTTCAGTTTTTTTTCCGTTACAGGCTTTACGTTAAATAATCGGAAAAGGCCGTATGGTAATACGGCAACGCCCGATAACGCAGTCCAAACGAATTGTCTTATAGCCTATAGCAGAAAAACAGATCCCCACGGCAAAGGCCATTGGGGAATCATGTGGTTCCGGATTCGAATTACGACAACGGGTTAACGGGCGCTTTTTGCCTGGTCGTTTTTTTTCATTCGCAGGTTGCCCCTGTTGCTACCATTTTCCTAAAATGCTGCTGCCGGCCTGGACACGGTCCCCGACCCCGACCCGGATGTCCGTCTCAGGGGGCAGGTAAATATCCAGCCGGGAACCAAAACAGATCATACCGAATCGCTGTCCCCGTTTCAACTCATCACCGGATTGCACACCGCAGATGATGCGCCGGGCGATTAGACCGGCAATCTGCACGAACCCTACCTTTTTGCCTTCCGGGCTCTCCAGCAGCAGGGCGTTGTGTTCGTTGTCGGTCGACGCCTTGTCGAGGTTCGCGGAAAAAAATTTTCCCGGGTTATAGGTTACCTGCCGGATCGTCCCCTCGTGGGGAACCCGGTTGACATGAACGTTGAAGACGGACATGAAAACACTGATTCGGGTGCAGGCGCCTACGAAGTATGGCGTCCGGTCCACCGGCTCCACTTTTATCACCTTGCCGTCGGCCGGCGAAACCACGATCCCCTCGCCGGTCGGTACCAAGCGATCCGGGTCCCTGAAAAAATAGCAGATGAAGCCGGTGGCAAAAAGTCCCAGGGCAGCCAGCCATCCAACGCCAAGCAACGCAAAAACAGCGGTGGCAAAAGCGGATGCGAATATAAACGGATATCCGGCCTTTGCCACTGGAAATGCGGTCTGACTGGGCGGATCGGACCAGTTCAATTGTGTCATTTCAAGCTCCCCGGCGCCGCTGACTGCCGGTAAAAGTCTTTTTCAAGCCTTTTATTAAAGGGTTATCTATATCCAATGCCTGCGTTCGTGTCAACAGCTACCCGACACCCGACATGAAAACAGACCCAACGCCTGCAAACCGGTCCCTGATGGGGCTGCCCGGGCCCGGCTGGTTCGGCACCCGGTTACTGGCCGGCCATTTGAACCTGGGCGTCGGATTTACGGACATATTCCGGGATCAGGGCATCGACCGGATCGACATCGTTTTGCTTGAACCGCACCGAGGCCAGCATGCCCACGGATGCGGCACGAATGACATGTTGCGTCGCATCGGCGAACCGGATGCCCGGGCAGCGTTCCTCGAAGACACCCCGGTAAAGAAGCGCACCGGAGCCGACCAGGATAGCCTTTTCCGGCAGTGCAGCTGCCGCCTTTTCCGGCGCGCCCACCGACACCCGATTTGCCGGTTGGGCAAACCCGCGGTAAAGGGCATAGTAAACCTCCCCGCGCCGCGCATCGATCATGGCAACCACCGGGCAATCGTTAAGGGCCAGCGGAAAGGCAAGTGCCGCCAGGCTGCTGACCCCGACCACCGGTGCCCGGGTGGCTGCGGCAAGTCCTTTTACCGTGCTGAGTCCGATGCGCAGCCCGGTAAAGGTTCCCGGTCCCCGGGTGACGGCGATGCCGCCGATATCATCGGGTTCGCAGGCGCATCTCTCGAGCACCCGGTGGATCATGGACACGAGATGGCGGGAATGGGTTTTTCCCGCGGTGTAAAGCTCCTCGGCAAGCAAACGGTCGCCACGGAACAGGGCCACGGAGCAACTGGTGGTGGACGTGTCGACGGCCAGAAGGTTCATGACCGGGCTTTACCAGCAGGCTTTTTTTTGGCCTTGGGGGCCTTGGCTTTTTTGGGGGGCGCGGGCTCCAGGGCGATCGCCAGGACCTCGTCCATGTTGCGCACGGGTACAAACTTGAGCTTGCGCTTGACGTTTTTGGGAATCTCCACGAGATCCCGCTTGTTCTTTTCCGGGATGATCACCGTACTTATGCCGGCACGAAGGGCTCCCAAGGCTTTTTCCTTCAATCCACCGATGGGCAGCACACGCCCTCTGAGGGTGATCTCACCGGTCATGGCCACATCCTTGTTGACGGGCCGTTCGGTCAGCGCCGAAATCAGGGCCGTGGCCATGGCGATGCCTGCCGAGGGGCCATCTTTGGGGATCGCGCCGGCCGGCACATGGATGTGGATATCCCGGTTGTCGAAGATCTCGTCCTTCACCTTGAACAGGTCGATATTGGCCCTGGCATAGCTCAGCGCCGCCCGGGCCGACTCCTGCATGACCTCACCCAACTGGCCGGTGAGGATCATCTCCCCTTTCCCGTTGATCAGCGAGGCCTCCACATACAGCACCTCCCCGCCGACCTGCGTCCACGCCAACCCGGTGGAGAGTCCCACCTGGCTGTGCTCCTTGTCCATCTCCGGATAGTACTTGGGGGGCCCGAGATATTTTTCCAGGGACTGCCGGGTCACCTGAAACGGCCCTTTCGCCCCTTCGGCAATTCGTCTTGCCAATTTCCGGCACAGGGTTCCTAACTCGCGTTCGAGGTTTCTCAACCCCGCCTCGGAGGTGTACTCGTTGATCACCTGGACGACGGCCGCATCACTGAAGCGGATCTGGCGGGGCCTGATGCCATTCTCCTTGATTTGGCGCGGTATCAGGTGGGTTTTCGCAATGGTCTTCTTCTCATCCTCGGTGTAGCCGGACAGGTTGATCACCTCCATGCGGTCCAACAGCGCCGACGGGATGGTATCCGAGATGTTGGCGGTCAGGATGAACATGACCTTGGACAGGTCAAAGCTGAGATTGAGGTAGTGGTCGCTGAATTCAAAATTCTGCTCGGGATCCAGTGCTTCCAGCAGGGCCGACGAGGGGTCGCCCCGAAAGTCGGCGCCCAGCTTGTCGATTTCATCCATCATGAACACCGGGTTGTTTGAGCCGGCCTGTTTCAACCCCTGGATGATCCGCCCGGGCAATGCCCCGATGTATGTGCGCCGATGTCCCCGGATCTCCGCTTCGTCCCGTATCCCCCCTAAAGAGATGCGCACGAACTTTCGTTTCATGGCATTGGCGATGGCCCGTCCCAGCGACGTTTTGCCCACTCCCGGAGGGCCGACGAAGCAAAGGATGGGCCCCTTGGTCTGGGGGTTGAGCTTGCGAACGCTCAGGTACTCCAGGATGCGGTCCTTGATGCGTTCCAGGCCGTAGTGGTCCGTGTCCAGCACGGACTTGGCCTTTTTGATGTCGATGACATCGGTCGTGGACTTGCTCCAAGGCAGTTCCACCAGCCAGTCCAGATAGGTTCGAACCACCGACGACTCTGCGGAATCGGGGTGCATTTGCTCGAGGCGGCGAAGCTGTTTCTCGGCTTCCGCCTTGGCATCCTGGCTCATCTTCGCGCGCTTGATCTTGCTTTTATACTCGTCGATCTCCTGGCTGCGCTCGTCCAGTTCCCCCAGCTCCTTGTGAATGGCCCGAACCTGCTCGCGCAGGAAATAGTCTTTCTGACTCTTGGATATTTCGTCCTTCACCTCGGACTGGATCTTGGCCTGCATGGCAGACAGTTCCACTTCGTGGAACAACAGGTCGTTGACTTTTTTAAGGCGCTGAAAGGGGTCGATGATTTCGATGATCGCCTGGGCTTCGTCGATTTTCAGGCGCAGGTTAGAGGCCACCAGGTCCGCCAGCCGGCCGGGATCGTCGATGCTGGTGAGAATGGACCCCACCTCGTTGGTGTACTCGCCCCGCAAGGTGAGAATTCTCTCGGAATACTCCCTCACGTTGCGCATCAGCGCCTCGGCTTCAAGATCAACGGTGGTGGATTCCGGCTCCTCGATGATGTCGATTTTAACGCGGAACAAGGATCGTTTGCGCACATACTTGGCAATCCTGGCCTTGGCGATACCCTGAACGAGCGCCTTGACACGCCCGTCCGGCAGCTTGAGCATCCGTAAAATACGGCTGACCGTTCCGATCTGGTAGATCTCTTCAGGCTTGGGGTTTTCGATGCCGGGGTCGATCTGGGTCGCCACAAACAGGTAACGGTCCTTCGAAATCGACTCTTCAATGGCGTTGACCGACTTTTCACGCCCCACGAACAGGGGCAGCAGCATATCCGTGAAGATCACCACGTCCCGCACCGGCATCATGGGAAGGATCGTTGGAATGGTCGCTTCCGGATCGTCCTCCTCGATAATGCTGATCAGATCATCTTTATCCGTTTCACCCATCTTGGCTCCTGAACCTATCAATACCCGATTTCAATAAACCCTCCCCGCGATCCCAATGAGCGGGGTTTGTGCGTCGCTCCGCCAAGCCGCGGGACATGTTGGGCCGGTACCCGCAACGATTCCCGGCATCGTAAGATGAACATCCCTTCTTCGATCGCCGACCGCTCCCGACGCAAGCGGTGGATAATGCAATGACTATCACGCCTCGCGACCCGGCCAGAACGCCCGTATCGAAAAATGTCTTATATAATAACACTTAATTTTTCTTTGACAATGGCAGGCCGGTTCTTTTAAGAAGCGTTAGCATCGTGGATGGAAACGCTTCGGCAACGGACCGACCTTTCGGGCCCACACGCAAAGACAGGCTGACATGACGACACCACTGGCGGTGAACATCCTGGCATTTATCTTCGGCGCCTGCATCGGCAGCTTTTTAAACGTCTGCATCTATCGCATACCGGCAGCCTTGTCCATCGTTCATCCGGGGTCGAGCTGTCCCCGCTGCAAAACGATGATCCCTTTTTACGACAACATCCCCATCCTCAGCTATCTGCTGCTGATGGGAAAATGCCGTAACTGCGCCGCACCCATTGCCATCCGCTACCCCCTTGTGGAGCTGTTGGGCGGGCTCTTCGCCCTGGCCTGCACCCTCTCCTTCGGCCCCACGCTGCACGCGCTGGCCGTTTTCGCCTTCATCGCGACCCTGATCGTGGTCACCTTTATCGACCTGGACCACCGCATCATTCCGGATTCGATCTCTCTGCCAGGGATCCCCCTCTTTTTCCTGGCCGCGCTTGCCGTCCCCAGCGTCACCTGGCGGGCCAGCGCCATCGGCATCGTGGCGGGCGGCGGAAGCCTTTTCGCCGTTGCCTGGATTTACCAGTCGATCACCGGACGGGAAGGAATGGGCGGCGGAGATATCAAGCTGCTGGCGATGATCGGCGCCATGGTCGGCTGGCAGGGGATACTGTTCACCCTTTTCGCCGCTTCGGCCATCGGCACCGTCGTCGGCCTGCTGGCCATGATCCGTTCCGGAAAAGGCATGCGGCTGGCCATTCCCTTCGGCCCCTTCCTGGCCATGGGGGCGGTCATCTACCTGTTTTCCGGCGAACGCCTGATTTCCTGGTACTTCAATTTTCTCCGGTAATCGGTTTGGACGTCAATCCCGCTCGTGCCCGTCCAGAAATGGCAGGCTGTGGTTCGGATCGGGACCGCAGGGATAGTAAATCCGCAGGCGTAGCAGCGCTGCGTCGAGGACGCCGATATTCCGGGAACGCAGAGCTGGACCACAAAATGCCGTTTCTGCATGGACACGGCCTACTGGATGGAGAGCAAATAGGTGCGCAGGTTGACTTTCTTGCCTTTGATGCCGAGCCGATCGCGGATGGCGTAGCGATATCCTTCGACCGTCCGGGTAGAGATGCCCAGCATGCGGGCGATCTCCTTGGCCTTTTTGCCCTGCTTGACCATGGTGGCCACCTTGATCTCAGTCGGTGTGAATCCGAGGTAATCGAAGGAAAGCTTGCGACTCAGCGGCGAAACGATTTCGTTGAGATTGGATTCCAGGATGTCGAGATAGGCTTTTTGCTTGGCGTTCAGCCCGCTTGTTTTCATCTTGTTCAAATAAGGACGGATCAGCGATTTGACATTGTAAAGAACCTTTTCCTCCAAGGCCTTGCGATCTTCGTCCCGCTTTTTCAAAAGCACCTTAAGCGCCGTGTTCACTTCAGACAGGTTGTCGGATCGAGACTCCAGTTCACGGCCCTTGGCCGCCAGCGCTTCCTTGCTTTTCATCTGGTCGGTGATATCGAAGATGATGCCGTTGACGTAGCTGTCTGGCTGCCCCTTGACACAGGTGGCAACGACATGCATCCAGCGCCATTGGGCCAGGGCACGATGAAAAATCCTGAACCGATGATTGAATTTGAGATCCGTGTAAGCCTTGGCGTAGGCGTAACGCAGCGCCTTTCGATCATCCGGATAAACCTGGAACCACTGGTCGACCGCCTGCGACGGGGTGATGCCGGCGATATCTTTTGCCGACGGACTGACAACAATCGCCTTCAACCGCCTGGGACGGACCGGATTCACCTGAAGCCGGAAGACGGCGAAATCCGAGGCGGTTTCCATGAGCAGCTGCTGGCTGGCGCGGCTCACGGCCAGGTCTTTCTGGATCTGGCGTTCGCGGGTGATATCGCGGCCGCAGCCGACAGTGCCGATCATCGTCCCGGATTCATCCAGAAGCGGCGCCTTGTGGACATCCAGCACCAGATATTGCCCGCGAACCAGTCCGTCCTCGACAAACCGCACGGCCTTTTGCTTGGCTTTGACGATCTCGTCTGAATTCTCACACACTTCGCCGAAGGTGTGCCGTTGGCCGTTCGCCCGTTCCAGGTCGGCGAAGTAGACGTCGTTCTTACCCACCACCGCCTCAGGGCTCTTACACATGAGCAGCCGTTCGCACAGGGCCCGGTTGGCGAACAGGTAGCGGTTATCCATGTCCTTGGCCCAGATCATATCCGGTGCATTATCGGCAATGCGCCGGGTCAGTTTGGCCAGCGCATCGAAATCCGCCTGTCGTTCGGCAAGCGACCGGCATAATTTCCGGTTCTCCGCTTCAAGGGTTTGAACCCGCCTTACCCATTCATCTCGACTCATCGTCTTTCCTATCGTCATATCATGCCTGATCCGTTTGATCGTGCCTGTCCCACCATGCCTGTTTTACGCTTCACCAGCCGGGTTGCTGCGTATTCGTCGTCACAGGAGACTTCGCCCTTCCTCCCGGGCCTCGTTTTCGAATTCGGACGATGGTCAGGCGATGCCGATAAACTCGAAATTCATCTTGGCCTGAAACTTCTCCACCCGTTTGAATATCTCCTTGAGCATGGTTTGTTCGATGTGGGTCAGTTTTTTGGGAGTAATGTAATTGTCCGGCTTTTGATTGTCATCCGTGACCGCAGTGATCTGCCTCACAAAACGAAGCTGCATGAGGAAGCTGTAAGCCTTTTCCAATTCTTCAAATTCCTGGAGAGAAATGACTTTCTTGATCCTGAGCTGATCGAGGCGTTCCAATGTATTGGTTTCATCGACCCCGTTTTTAAGCGCATACACCCGCGCAAAGTCAACGATGGGGGTCATGGCGCTCTTAATGTCGAAGGCATTGCGGTGACGACCCTTGGACTCCACCACAAAACTTCGAAAAAAACCAAGGGGCGGCTTGAAATGAAGGGCATTTTCGGTCATGTGCCGAAAAAACCCGGACCACCCATCCAGGGAGGCGAAAAGATGATTCCGCAATTCGGCAATCAGGGTTTTTTCACCGAATCCACACCGGAAATCAAAAAAAATGCTGGCCTGCAGAAGGTCCTCTGCTTCGGCAGCGTGGATCCAATCGCTGAAGTATCGCTTCCATTGGGAAACCGGTTGGCACCAGAGTGGATTTTTTGCCATGACATCACCGGTACAAAAATCGTAGCCGACCCGATCCAGGTAGGTGCAGGCGATGTCGCCGAATTTTAGAAAATACGCCTTCACCACCTCAGCGGCAGCCGGCTTCGGATCTTGATAAACGATGGCATTGTCCTGATCCGTTTTCAGGGTTTGCTCCTGCCGGCCTTCGCTGCCCAGAATCATGAAGGCGAAGGGTGCCGGAGGCGGACCCATCGCATCCAGGGTCATGGACATCAGCTTATTTAAAATCGCGTCGGACACCGTGGTGATAAAGCGGGTCACATTTTTGGCCGTGGCGCCGCTGTGGATAAGGCTGCGAACCAATCGGGGCAATTGCTGATGCTTTTCGATGATAATATCCAGGCCGGTCGCCATCTGAATTTCGCGCAGCAGAAACAGCGGGGATTGCCCCTGGTAGGCTAAGATGTCCTTGCTGGACAGCATGCCAATAATGTTTTCGGCGGCATCCCTGATGCCCAGATGCTGAAAATCCTCCTCCATCATGGTCATCATGGCCTCGAAAACCAGCGCTTTATCCGATATCGTTCGCAGCGGTGCCGACATGATGCTGCCCACCGGCTGATCGATGGAAAGTCCGCACGCAATCACCTTGCGGGCAAAATCCCTTTCGGTGACAATGCCCACCTGTTCCGGATCATTCGAACGAATGACCGCATAGCTGCTTTTCTGCCGCATCATGGTACCGGCGGCATCCTTTATGGAGTCTACGGCATCGCAGAAAACCGGATTGCGTGAATAGATCTGAGACAGGGGCTGGTTGAAAAACTGAAGGCTGCCCTCTTGTGGCTGCAAGGTTTTGGCAATTATCGCTGCGTATGACCGGCTGAGCATCCGCTTCCCGAAGGTGTCGGAGAAAAAGTCGGAGAATACGCTGTATTTCTCACATAGTTCGAAAAACACACGGCTGGGCAGCACACAAAAGGTGGAGTCTTCGATCACCTCCAGGGTGCGCACAGCCAGCCCGTCATTCAGGAGCATGGAGATACCGCCGAACAGATCACCTTCGGACAGCAAGTCACGCATCTTCTTGGCGCCTTTTTCTTCAAAATACCGTTCCGCGGCACCTTTTTGAAGCATGTACAAGTATCCTACGCGTGTCTTTCCCTGGACAAAAGCGACGGTCCCCCGCGGGTAGGTAATGCGTGAGAGTGCTTGGGCGGCGCGATCCAGTTCATCTTCGGGCAGGAAGGTAAAGGGATCGATGGCGGACAAAAAAAGACGCGCCTGGACGACCCAGGTAATGGCATCCAAGGATTTATCAAAGATGTTATTGCTGAAATTGGCCAGAAAATATTCATAAAAGGCCTTGTTCTTCGTACATATCTCCATGATCACGCTGTCCGGTATGGAGATGGCGTGCAAATCGGTGTCCACCTTGGCCGTCCGCAGGGATATGCCGGCATTCAACATCACCGAAATCCCGCCGAAGACCTCTCCCTGCTTGATATATCCGCTCAATTCCGGTTCCCCGTGATCGTCCTGATAGAGAGAAAGTTGACCTCTCATGATCACCAGCACATTTTCGATGCGGGTCTTTCCCTGCGTGGAAACCGGGTGGCCCTTCGGAAGATGGATCAGTTCGGCTTTGGACACGACCAGGTCGAGTTCTTCCTTGGTGAGAAATGAGAAATGAGGCATGCTGGAAAGAAAACGAAAAATGCCGTCTTTCATCGGGTCATCCTTGTCTTAAAGATGTGAAGGACCGTGTCGAAGAATCAAAATGGGACGATCGACCGGTTCTTGCAATAGCCGATCATCGGTTGCAAAGATTAAACCATCAACACCAAGCAATGTCAACTTCCAGATGTTGGCGATATCATGGTATTCAGGGATGTTATACAATCAACGAGTCGGCAGCGGCAAGCCAGGATCGGCCCACCGTCAATAGGGATAGAAGGCCTCTGGGAGGGGCGATCCAGCACCATCCAAAATCGACGGGTTGATGGCGCTGGAAGGAAGGAATGATTGGTTTACAATGGCTGTGCCATTTTCCGGGCGACTTCCCTGAATGCTTCCGAGACGGGGGAATTCGTGTGCGTTTGCTGATAGGAGACACCGGCATCTGTGCATTCCACCATCTTCGGATCAAATGGAATTTTTCCAAGAAAAGGAATTCCCGTTGCATTAGCGGTCTTTTCCCCGCCACCGGATCCGAAAAGATCAATCACCGAATCGCAGTGGGGACAGGCAAGTCCACTCATGTTCTCAATGAGGCCGTAAATTTCCATCTTGACCGTTTTGCAGAAGTTGATCGACTTTCTGACATCCGCCAGTGAGACTTCCTGGGGGGTAGTGACAATGATGGCCTTGGCATCGGGAATGGTTTGGGCCACGGTCAGCGGCTCGTCGCCGGTTCCCGGAGGAGCATCGATAATCAAAAAATCAAGGTCGCCCCACGCCACATCACCGATAAACTGCTGGATGGCAGAGTATTTGACCGGACCCCGCCAGATGATCGCCTCATCTTTGGTGGGCGTCAGCGACTCGATGGAGACGGCGCTCAAGTGCTTCGAATAGCGCATGGGGTTGAGTTTCCGGTTGGCGCTCAGATCGAGCATCCCGGAAAGCCCCAGCATTCGGGGAACATCGGGGCCATGAAGGTCGACATCCATGATCCCCACCTGGCGGCCCATGCCCGCCAGGGTCAGCGAGAGATTCACAGCGGTGCTGGTTTTTCCGACACCGCCCTTGCCGCTCATGACAATAAACTTGTGTTTGATGCGCCCCAGCGCACCCTTGACATCTGCGTCTCTTTTGGCTTGGGAATGGGCTTGTCGACCGGCGCCTCCCATGCTGCTTTGAATTTGTACCATCCATTGTCTCCAGACCAGCCCGCCACGGCCGCTCACCGGATCAGCGACCGGCGGTTGCTTTCGAAAGACGGCGCTGTCGTAAATGTGGACTGCCGTTTCGATCGGTCACTGGCTCAGAAAACGGTGGAAGTCATCCTGCCCGCACCCGGGGCATTCTTCCGGTCGGCCGGTTCCCAAAGGCTCTTCCCACTGATGTTGACATTTCCGGCACGAGAACCGGCGTTGTTCGTCAACCATTTTGTAATTTCCGCCATCGATTTTAATGGCTTTTCCATTGATCAGCGCATCGGCCACTGTCTGCCTGGCCTTGTGGAGGATCCGGCCGAACGTCGCCCGCGAGACCCCCATGCATTGCCCGGAATCTTCGTGCGACAACCCATCCAGGTCGGCAAGCCGGAGCGCTTCCCGTTCATCCACAGTAATGCACACCTCATCAAGGTCAAGCATGGGGATGCCGCGTGGCTTAAAAAAACTAATTTTAGGATTGAATGCCACGAGTCGGTCTTTTCTGGGTCTTCCCATGAGCCCTCCATTAAAGCATAGGTTCGGTTACAAGCGGTTATTTTTTACCGGTCTACCTATCCAAGCCGATTTTCCCCGGCGGCAGGTAAGGACGGCAAGACGCCAACGATAAGCAGGCAAGGTGTGGTGTCTAATTTCTACCAGTCGGAGGTTGTCGGCCGCGTCGATCGAAAGCTATCAGCGGGGCCGATTGGGGCCGGTGTTCGAGCCAGGGATTTCCGGCGGTTCCGGTTTCGGGTTGACCAGGGTGAAGTAATCACGCGAGTCTTTCACGAAAAGCCAATAGGTGCCCACGATCGTACACAACACCACCGCCACGCATAGCATGGTTGAAATAGTATTATGGGGAGTCACGATAAAATAAAAGAAGTCATTGAGCACGATAAAGATATTCCCCACCACCACCAGCGCCCTGGCCCATTTTTTGATCAACAGATGCAGAAAACATAAACAAAGGCTGACAACCGCCATCTTCATGATGTCTTTGTCTGAAGCCGTCAGCGCCTCTTCGGCCCAGAACAGCGAGTAGATGAAGACCGGATGGCTGACCCAGGCCACAACCAGAAAGGCGAAGCTTTTTTTGAAACTGGCGGGAGACTCGCTGAAACGGGCAAAGTAATCATTCATCAGAGGCTTGCTTACTCCATCGGGTTAACATCGCTGGAAGACCCACCATGGTGGGACTGGTTTTCAGTCGTCGGGTGAACTCACCGTGAGCGTCTGGCCCACATGGATCACCGCCTGCTCATTCAATTTATTGATCGATCTCAGTTTTTCGACCGACAGGTTATACCGCCGGCTGATACTGAAGAGGGTATCACCGGCGGCCACCGTGTGGGTCTTTACCGCCGCCGCCTTCTTTACCGGCGGTGGACTGACCGGAGCAGCCGGTGTTGCCGCCCCCTTTTCAAGATCGCCGACCTTCTTCAGGGTTTCGTCGACTTTCTTCTGCAGGGCATCCAGGCTCATCGCCAGGTGGTCCATTCTCAGGGACATGGAGGCTTCCGATCGATCAAACCGGGTTTTAAACGTTTCAAACGACTTGGCCTGTTCCCAGATGCGGGTAACTTTTTCATCGACGCCATCGTACTTTTCCAGGCGCTGTTCCAATAGTTCGATCTTTTGCTCCAGTGCACGAATGTGCGCCGGGTCGCCGGGTTCGTCGACATCAGAAAAAAGAAGCATCACCAGCAGCACGACGCCGACGGCGCCGGCGATGCCGATTCCCCAATACAGATATCGCACTGGATTGCCCGAAAGAATGGCGGTCTTCTTCAAGCCCTTCTCCTTAAATGAAGCGTAGCCGTCATCTTCATAGTAGGGATCGCTTTTCTCCGGTGTTGCGGTTTCACCGTCACCCGTATCTTTCCACTTCATTGCCGTGCCTCCACAGCGTCCGTTGACCTGATTGTGAGGGTTTAAGAAATGCCCAATGAATTTACCTCTCTATAAACCAAAAGGGTAATGGACATCAACCCCAATTCGATTGTTTTTAGCACGCGGGATCCGTTCTCCCGCTCCTGCAGGCAATGCTCACGACGCCTGACGCGTCCCCGACGGATGCGCCGGTCGGCAGGCATGCGTCACCGGTCCATGGCCGATTGCTTGCTGGGAAAACGCCCCCCGCCGGCATCCGGGTGGGCGCGCTTCAGCCGGTCGTTCAAGCCATCGGCAGCCGGTTCAGCACCGTCATTCAGCAGCCGGCAAGGCGCGCGTCTCCGTATTGACCTGTCCACGCATTTCAATTATGGTTGATCCATCTTATTCATCTGACGCGCAGGAAACGACCATGGCTGACCACTCACATCGTTTTATCGAAGAATTCGAAGGTTTTATCGGATTCGGTCTCAACCCTGAATCCGACATGGACACCGTGACCTATTATCTCCAGAAATTTTCAGATGACCAGTTGATGGCACTGCTCAGGACGCGGCTGACCGACGAAGACCGCCAGGCCATCTTTGATCTGCTTTCGGGCCTGTTGCGAAAGCATCTCACCGAGGCTGAATATCACCGCCATTTCTTGAAAGACGACCATCGACCCTAAGACCCAACGGAAACAACATGCTCACCGACACGCAACTGGAACGCTACGCCGACGTATTGCTGTGGGGACTGACGACCGCACGCAGCAAGCCGTTCAAAAAAGGCGATGTGGTATTGGTCCGTTTTAACCTGGACGCCGTTCGCCTGGCGGAAATCCTTGAATGCCGGATCCTCGAGATGGGATGGAACCCGGTGCGCCGCATGAACCCGACCCCTGAGATGGAAAAGCATTTCTTTGGTCTGGCCAACCGCCGGCAGCTGGTCTTTGACCCGCCCGGAGAAGCGGAGCTCTACCGGAATCTCAATGGTTCCATTTTCCTCCACGCCCCGGCGTCGATCACCCACTTGAGCACCATCGATCCGAAAAAAATAAGCCGGTTCACCCTTTCCAAAAAATTCTTGCGGGATATCCTTGAAGAGCGCGAACAGGCCGGACGCTTCAGCTGGACCCTGTGTATGCTTCCCACAGCCGAACTGGCCCGCCACGCCGGTCTGGCAGACGGAGACTATGACAAGCAAATCGTCAGGGCCTGTTTTCTGAACCGGCGCGATCCGGTGGAACAATGGAAAGCGGTATATAAAAATGCCGCAGCCATCAAAAAGTGGATGAACAGCATGACGGTAAAGTACTACCATGTCGAGTCGGAAACGGTTGATCTGAAGATCACGCCGGGTGAACAGCGACGATGGATCGGCATCTCCGGCCACAACATACCCAGCTTCGAGCTGTTTGTCTCACCGGATTGGCGGGGGACCAGCGGGGTGTATTATGCCAATCAGCCCTCGTACCGCAGCGGGAACCTGGTCAAGGGGGTGAAACTGACGTTCAAAAAGGGGGCGGCGGTAGCTGTTGCTGCCCAATCCGGCGGCGATTTCGTCCAGAAACAGCTGAAAATGGACCGCGGTGCGTCCAGACTCGGCGAGTTCTCGCTGACCGACAAGCGGTTTTCTAAGATCAACCGGTTTATGGCCAACACCTTGTTCGATGAAAATTTCGGCGGTCGTTGGGGGAACTGCCATGTGGCTCTGGGTGCCAGCTATGCAGATACCTACAGCGGGAATGTGCAGACGCTCACCAAAGAAAAAAAGGCCCGGCTGGGGTTCAATGATTCGGCGCTTCATTGGGATCTGGTCAACACCGAAAAGAAACGGGTGGTGGCCCACCAGGCCGACGGCCGCCGGACGACCATCTATGAAAATGGATGCTTCACGTATTAGCAGTTGTCAGGCCGCATAAAGCCGGTTCACGCCGCCCGTGAAGTCAGCTTTTCAGCCGTTTCCATGAGGCGTTGGAGGTGGAAGGGCTTGGGCAGCACCCGATCGAACAGGTGGTTGGCCAGCTTCCAGGGCGTGCCGGACATACCGATCACGGGCGTGCGGTTCCGCGGTGAATTACGGATGTGATCGACGACCCGGTTGCCGTCCGTTTCCGGCATACAGACGTCGGTGATCACCAAGTCGAAATTGCCCGCGTCAAACTTATCGATCCCCTTCATTCCGTTTTCCGCGGTTTCGACCGAATAGTTCAGTCGCAGCAGGGCCTGCTCAACGAGCTGGAGGATCATCACTTCGTCGTCGATCAATAGAACCTTACGCATAGGCAATACCTGATTGGATGGTTTTCCGTGGATATAGCGTGGACCGGAACGGATCGTTCCTAACCCAACCGGTGGAGTTTGTCAACACCATGTGGTATCTTTATTAATGACATACCACAATATATTGTAAATATTGAACCTTTAGCCACCTTCCGCGGCTTGCTGCGGAATAGGTCCAGCGGTCGGTTTGAAATCGATTTGCGGATGGCTTGGCCACCCAGGCGCACCGGTTCTCGGGACCCCTGCTTCGCGCCCCCAGGCAAACGGGGAATGCGCTCGCTGTCGCGATTCAAAACAACCGCTTACCATCGAAACCACGGTCGCCGCCATTTGGAACCGGCAGCAAGAACGACAAAAAAAGCCCGGCAGTTGTTTGCCAGGCTTTTGGGGTGTCGACAGGGGGCTTCGAAAGCGTTAGACTTTGTATTTACCGAAATCCTCGGGGGAGAGCGTTTCAAGATATTTGGCCCACTTTTTCCCCTCTTCGCTGTCGTCCAGGACCTCTCCGGTGGGCTTGCCGCCTTGCGATTTTTCCATTACCCGCTCGTCCACGAAGATGGGCGCGTGAAAACGCAGAGCCAGGGCGATGGCATCACTGGGACGGGCATCCATGGTAAATGACCGCTCTTCCGACGCAAAGTGGATCTCTGCGTAGAACGTATTCTCCTTCAGGTCGCAAATGTCGATCCGGTTGATGTGGACATTGAGCACCTGGGTCAGGTTCTTGAACAGATCATGGGTCATGGGCCGGTCAAATTGAATATCCTGAAGGGCCGATGCGATGGAGGTCGCCTCGAGCAGACCGATCCAAATGGGCAGGGTTTTATCCCCTTCTTCGGTTTTCAAAAGGATAATGGGAGTATTTGACGCGGGATCCATGGCCAGCCCCGCGATGTTTACCTTATGCAGCAATGGTCGTCTCTCCTTTTCCCGGTGCGGCGTTCTTGGGTTGGCGAACCAGCCGCCCCCACAGCGAGTGGGCGTGGGCTCCCTCTATCATTATATCCGCAAAGGTCCCTGTCAACAGTTCTTTCTTGGCCAACAGGTCGTCGGGAACGTCAAAATGGATGATGTGGTTGGATGACGCACGCCCAGACCATCGGGTGGGCGGGGATACGCTGTCGCTGTCATCGGATTTGAGCCCCCGGCTGGGGCCTTCCACCAGAATCTGAAGGGTCCGGCCGACGATGGCCTGGTGCTTCTCCCAGGTGATTTTTTCCTGAAGATCGAGCAGCGCCTGCAATCGCTCATGTTTGACCGATTCGGCGATCTTGCCGGAAAAGGCGCTGGCCGGTGCGCTGGGCCGATCCGAGTACATGAATGCGAAGAGCCCGTCGTAACGGACCGTTTCGATCAGATCCAGCGTGGCCTGGAATTGACCGTCCGTTTCACCGGGAAAACCCACGATAAAATCAGAGGTGATGGCGATGTCGGGGCATGCCGACCTGAGCCCGTCGATCTTCTCGAGGTAGGCGCTGCGGGTATACTTGCGATTCATGCGCTTCAATATGCCGTCGTCACCGGATTGCACCGGCAGGTGAATGTGGTGGCACAGTTTTTCAAGGCGGCCGAACGTGCGGATCAGATCGCCGGAAAGGTCTTTGGGATGGGAGGTGGTAAAGCGGATCCGCTTCAATCCGGCGACGTCGTTGACCCGCGCCAGCAATTCGGCAAAGCTGCAAAGCCCCTCTTTGCTTCCATAGCTGTTGACGTTCTGGCCCAGCAGGGTCACCTCCCGCACACCCTGTTCCACTCGCATGCGGACCTCTTCAATGATGCGCTCCGGATGGCGGCTGGCCTCCCGACCGCGCACATGGGGCACCACACAATAGGTGCAGTAGTTGTCGCACCCGCGCATGATGGTGACGAAGGCCGACACCTGGCCGTCGGAAACCGGACCGGCCACCGGACCATCCGCGTCGATGGTGTCCGACAGGCGCACATCCACGATGCGGCACCGGGAGGATTCGATGCGACGAACCATTTCGGGCAGGCGGAAAATCGCGTGGGTCCCGAAAACCAGGTCCACATGGGGCATGCGTTTTAAAATGGATTCGCCTTCCTGCTGGGCCACGCAACCGCCGACGGCCACGATCAGGGACGGTTTGGCGAGCTTGATTTTGGCCAGGCGACCGAGAAAGCTGAAAGCCTTCTGCTCCGCTTTCTCACGGATGGTGCAGGTGTTGACGACCACCATGTCCGCCGATTCGATCGCATCGGTCCCGGTATATCCCAACGGCGCCAGCACACCGGCGATCTGATTGGCGTCGTACACGTTCATCTGGCAGCCGATGGTGCTGATATGCAGCAGTTTTGACTTCATCAAAAAAATCGATCCCTTCTGTTCAACGGCCACTTATCCGTTTTTCCCGGCCGGCCATCTATAATGATCGTCAGCAGATCCGTCCGTTTCCGCATCGCCGACCGCAACCACCTCCACCTCGCCGCCAAGGCCGGTCATGACCCCTTCCACCATTGTTTCACCGCCCGGCGCGATGACCACCTGAACCAAGCCCTGTCGGGGGTCCAGGGTGGACACGACGGCCATATTGTCATAGGCCTCGAGAATAAATTTGACGAAACTGATCTGAGACCGGTCCACCCGGTAAACGCGTCGGGTCGTTTTCACAGTCACCACCTATCATTTGGCCGTTGCCGTTGACAACCCGAAACCGGCATCACGGTGTTTCTTGCTTGTCTGGATACGGTTAATAAGATATGCCCCATCCATGGAAAAACAATGGCAGACCATCGATCCGGACCCGGAAACGGTTCGCCGCCTGTCCGATCAGGTTCAATGCAGCCCGCTTATCGCGAGGCTTCTGGCCATCCGGGGCATTCAATCCAAGGTCCAGGCCACCCGATTCCTTCATCCGTCGTTGAGCGATCTTACCCCGCCAATGGAACTGGCGGGCATGCACGAAGCGGTCCTGAGAATCCACCGGGCCATGGAGACCGGCGAAAAAATTCTCGTATTCGGCGATTACGATGCCGACGGGGTCACCGCCACTGCGGCACTGGTCGGCTTTCTCAGGCACTGCGGTGCCCGAGTCGGCTATTACATTCCCCACCGGATTGCCGACGGCTACGGTCTGGGGGCCGACTTCATCAACAACCGGGCGATCCCGGCCGGCGTCGGCCTGATCATTACCGCGGACTGCGGTTCAGGCAGCGGTGACGCCGTGTCTTTGGCCCGGCAGGCCGGTATCCACACCATCGTCACCGACCATCACCCGGTTGCCCGCATTCCCGGTGATGCCGTTGCCGTGATCAACCCCACCCGGCCGGAATGCCAGGCGAACCTTGCTCACCTGGCTGGCGTGGGCGTGGCCTTTTACCTGGTCATCGCCTTGAGGACCCACCTGAGAAAAGCAGGGTTTTGGAAAAACCGCCGTGAACCCAATTTGAAGCAGCTGTGCGATTTAGTGGCAGTGGGCACTGTCGCCGACGTCGCGCCCCTGATCGCTGAAAACCGGGCACTGACCACCGCCGGCCTTCGACAGATCAATCAGGGTGCCCGGCCCGGCATTGCCGCATTGATGCGCATGAGCGGCCCAGCGGACACCCCGACGGACGCGGAAGCCATCGCGTTCAGACTGGCCCCCCGTCTCAACGCGGCCGGTCGCCTGGTCCATGCCCGCATGGCCTGCGAGTTGCTGCTCACCGACAACCGGCATAAAGCCGACCGCCTGGCCAGGGCCCTTTGCCGGCTGAACAACCGGCGGCAATCCATGGAGCAGGACCTGCTGGAAACGATCCTGGAACGCCTGCCCCGCTCGCCGGGGCAGACGACTCAGCCGGTGCTGGTATTGGACGGTAATCGCTGGCATGAGGGAATTCTGGGCATTGTCGCTTCCCGCCTTGCCCGTCAGTTCAATCGCCCAACGGTCGTGATCAGCACCCGTAACGGCGTGGGCAAGGGATCGGCCCGCAGCATCGACGGCATAGACCTGTCGGCGGTCCTGGAACGATGTGCGGATCTCCTGGATCGATTCGGTGGCCATCCCCTGGCGGCGGGGTTGTCGCTTTCCACTGCCAATATCCCCGCATTCAGGAGTCGCCTGGAGACCATTGTCGATCAAATGACGGCCGATCGCGGTGCGCAACCGGCGGCACTGACGATCGATGCCCACGTGCCGCTGGAGGCCATCACGCCGGATCTGATGCACAATCTGGAGCGCCTTGAGCCATTCGGTCAGGGAAATCCGTACCCGCTTTTCATGGACAGCGGGGTAAGGGTGCACGCCAGCAAAACCGTCGGTGACCGCCACCGCCAGATGCTTCTGGAAAGCGGGTCGGGGAAGGGTGGGAAACACCCGGCCATTCAGTTCAACGTCCCGGGTATGCCGCCGGGGGTGAACCGGTTGAGGAAAATCGCCTATCGGCCCCAATGGAATTACTGGAACGGCAGAAAAAGCCTTCAATTGATCGTCGAAGGAACCGACCCGGAATCCTGATGCGTGATTCATCCCGAAGTAAAATGGACAAACGCCTGCAGTGGCAAACCCTTCGCATCGATTTTTTAATCGGTGCTTTACTTTTTTGTCTTGCAATGGCCCGGATATCTTTCTTATAAAGAGTCAGTCGAAAGGCAGGTATCCATCCATTAACCACAGGTGAACATCCATGGCAAAAGTTTTCAGACCCAGCAATCGCGAGTCCAGTATTCTTTCCCGAATCGAATCTTCGAAAGAGCATGCCAGACGCGCGGCTATCAATATCGTAAGGGAAGATCCGACCCGCTTCGCCAACCCCATCGCCATGAAGCTGGTGGAAGAGCACCTGGTGGAAACCACCAATAAAAATGCCCTGGAAGAACAGCTTCTCAAGTGTCTGGATACGCTCTGCCATGCCGATGAGTTCGATGTGGACTACCAGATCGCCCCTTTCAGGAATCTGGTTCAGCAGCCCAACGTGGTCAGCCTTTTTGTGACCGCCTTCGTCATCGAAAAACTGATCAACCACAAATCGGTGGTGGACATTTTCGGGTCGGACGCAGACATCTACCTCTGCGTGCACAAGCAGGTTGCCAAGCTGCTTCCCTGAGCGAAGCCATGGCCCCCAGTTTCCTTCCCCGGCTGGTCAACGGTCCGTTTGAAGATCCTGCCCTGTTCGTCCCCTTCCGGTTTCAACACCGCGCACTGCTCTTCGACCTGGGCGACATCGCGTCCCTGCCAGCCCGTGACCTTCTCAAAGTCACCCACATTTTTGTATCGCATACGCACATGGATCATTTTGTGGGGTTCGACCGGCTGCTGCGCATCTTCCTCGGCCGGGACAAGAACCTTTTCCTGTGGGGGCCGCAGGGGTTCCTGGAAAACCTGGAGGGAAAACTGGCGGGTTACTGCTGGAACCTGGTGGAAAATTACCAGAACCGATTCATTCTTCAAGCCACCGAACTGCATCCGAACCGGGCCTTCGTCAAAAGCTACGCATGCCGAACCGGTTTTACCGCCGAGGGTGCCATCCGGGAAGTGTCCTTTGACGGTACCGCCCTGGCCGAACCGGGGTTAACGGTGAAAGCGGTTCACCTGGACCACGGCATACCCGTATTAGGGTTTTCCCTGCACGAACGGTTTCACATCAACATCATCAAAAGGCAGTTGGACAACCTGGAATTGGCACCGGGCCCCTGGCTGAACCGCTTCAAGGCCATGATCCACCGTGGCGCTGACCCGCAGACATCCGTGGCGATTCCATCAGCCCACCATCCCGGTGTCGACTTACGGTTTCCCCTGGGCGAACTGCAATCGGCCATTGCGCGCATCACACCGGGCCAAAGCCTGGCCTACGTGGCCGACGCCGCCGGAACCGGCGAGAATGTAGAAAAAATTAAACATCTTGCGGCTGACGTGGATCATCTGTTCATCGAGGCGGCTTTCTCTCACGTCCACCGGGAGATCGCCGTACGCAAACGTCATCTTACCGCCCGCCAGGCAGGTGAAATCGCCCGTGCCTGCCGGGTGAAGCAATACCACCTGTTCCACTACTCTCCCCGCTACACGGACTGTCCCGGAATGTTGCCGGCGGAAGCGCAAAACGCCTTTGAGGGGCGTCCGGCAGCGGCAGATGATGCCTGAGCCCGTCGGCAGCGGTCATTCGTCGACCCGTTGTCCCCTGGCGCCAAATCATTCCATCCGTCCCTATCCCTTCGCTTTTCACCGGTCGGCCGTGATCGATCCGGTGCCGAGCGGCACCGGCGGCGCCATGGTCTCCTGAATACGGTAGAAGGAATCCCGTCTTGCCGGTGTAAAACCGCTCCGTCGGATGATCGTGACGACCGTGTCAACAGTGGCCCGGCGGTCGTGGCCGGCCTCTTTGTGGACATGTTCTTCCACCAGCACGCCGCCAAAGTCATCCGCGCCGGCCAGAAGGCCCAGCTGTCCGGCAGAAATGTTTTCCGAAAACCAGGATGACTGAATGTGGGGGAAATTATCCAGCACCAGGCGTGCCACGGCTATGATCCTCACGTATCTGGCCGGGTGGGCGGAATGTTTCACGTGTTGGGACAGGGGTGTCCGGCCCGGCTTGAATGACCAGGGGATAAAACTGGTAAATCCCGACGTGAGGTCCTGAAGGCTGCGCAGCCTAAAGAGGTGGTCGATGATGTCATCGTCGGTTTCCACATGGCCGAACATCATGGTGGCCGTGGTCTTGAATCCGATGCGATGGGCCTTTTCACAGACATCCAGCCACTGGTCGGTAGTGGCCTTGCGCGGGGCGATGACCCTGCGTACCGCTTCGGTGAGAATTTCGGCACCCCCGCCGGGTATGGTTCGAATACCGGCCTCCCACAGCGTCTGCAGCACGTCGGTCACGGCGCATTTCTCCCGATCGGCCATGAAAACGATCTCCGCCGGGCTGAATGGATGGATGTGCACATGCGGGCAAGCGCTGCGAATGGCCGCAATATAGGCCTGCCAGTCTCCAAGTGCGACGGCTGGATTGTGTCCGCCCTGGAGCAGCACCGTTGTCGCCCCTTTGGCGGCGGCAACAGCCACCTTTTCCGCCACCTCCCGCGGGCTGAGCAGATACGCGTCTGCATCGTTGGTCTTGCGGCAGAAGGCGCAAAAGGCACAGCCGGTCACGCAGACATTGGTGTAATTGGGATTGGTGTCCACCACAAAGGTAACCGTGCCGTCGGGAAAACGTCGCCTTCGCTCCTGGTGGGCCATATTCATCAGCTGTCCCATCGGTAAATCGGCGAGCAGTTCCAGTGACTGCTGTCGGTCGTATCGTGTCTTGTTGATTTCCGGTCTTTCCATCGCTGCCGCCGTTTGCTTTTGCCGGTATGGTTGAAAATCTAAGGGGCGGGTTGAAAAAGCAGGCTTCGCCCCCGTTCCTCAAACTGCCTGATAAACAGTTGCTGACCGAGGACATCCCGCTCGCCCAGGCTCCGCCGGATAACCTGAAAATACCGTCGGATCGCTGCCGGCGGAAGGTTGAGGGTTCTGGCTGCCTCGGGTACGGCCTGTTCGACCAGGGATGCTTCACGGGCCTTGAATTCGTCCAGCCAGTCTGAAATGGCGGATTTAATGGGTCCGGGAGCGTCTTTTCTCACCACCCAGCGGGCAAAGACAAAAGGGAGCCGATGGATGTCGAACCATTTTTGGGAAAGGTCGGTGATGAAATGCCGCTCTTCACCGGCTGTTGCCTGGCCTTTGACCAGGGCACGGTCGCCGATCAGCAGTTCCCCATCGAAAACCCGCCCATCGGCTGCGATATGCGGAAGCCGGTTGAACCCGTGGATGCTCCCCAACAGCAGGTACAAAAGCCGGACGCTCGAGGCCGACTCGCCGGTAACCCGGATGGTTCTCGGAAAGTGCATCTCCTCAAAGGGAACGCATGAGAAAAAAAGCACGCTCATGCATTCACCTTCGGCGGCGATACCGAAGCGCCCCACCGTTTCCACCACACCCTCGAGCGCTTTCAGGCCGCCGACCGGTACGGCAGCGGCAACCACCTCACCGGACAAGAGGGCCCCGATGCTCACCCTGGGCACCACCGGCACGAACCGGCAGTCCCGGGGAGCTCCCAGTTGCCGGTAGGGCGCCATGTTGGTATAGGGGATCATGGCCACCGGTGAGCTCATGCAGGCCCGCCTTGGGGTGAGAACACACCGTTTCGCTCCACGGGCGTGAATCCGGCTGCGTGGATGCTTTCCACCATCCTTGCCCGGGCCATCCCCACCGGTGTATCTGCGCCGGCAAGATGGGCGATTTTCTCTTCGCTGATGGTGCCGTCCATGTCGTCAGCCCCCCAGCTCAATCCGGCCGCCCCGGTTTCCAACCCGGTCATGGGCCAATACGACTTCAAATGGGGGATGTTGTCCAGCACCAGCCGCGATATCGCCAGCACCGACAGCGTTTCCAGAGGCGTGGGTCCGTGGTCGATGAAATTGCCGGCTCCCGGCTGGAATGGCAACGGGATAAAGCAGGAGAAGCCACCCGACTGGTCCTGGGCGTGCCTTAAGATCAACAGATGCTCGATCCGCTCGTTCCAGGTGTCGCCGAACCCGAAGAGCATGGTGGCGTTAGTGGGTATCCCTTTGCTGTGGGCCAACTGGTGGATGCGCACCCAGCCGTCGGGGCTGGTCTTGTTTTTCCAGTGCTGCCGGTAGAGCCGGTCGGAGAAGATCTCTGCACCGCCGCCGGGCATCGCGTCCATGCCGGCGGCCTTGAGTTGGTCCAATACGGTCGATTCGGACAGGCCGGTGGTTTTGGCAAAGTAATCGATCTCTACGGCCGTATAGGACTTGATGTGCAGTCCCGGATATCGATTGCGCAGGGATCGGACCAGTTCCAGGTTCCGCTCGAAGGGCCAGATCTGGTTCAGTCCGCCGACGATATGCACCTCCGTGGGCTTCAGGCGTTCCACCTGTTGGAAGATCTCCGGTTCTTCCAGCACGTAGGCATGCGCAGCATGTTTAGACGCGGCGTAATTGCAGAAGGTGCACCCGCTGCCGCAAATGTTCGTGGGATTGATCTGCAGGTTGAACACGTAGGTGGCCTGCCGGCCGAAACGCTTTCGGCGGTTGGCCAGCGCCGCCACGCCCAGCCGGTGAAGGCGGTCCGGCGTGATGGCAACGGCCAGTCCATATGCCTCTTCACGGGAAAGCCGCTCAGCGAGCGCGCCTTTCTCGAGAGCCCGCTCAAAGATAGTGTCGACCATATTCAAACAGTACCTAAGTTGATTCTCAGCAATCGGGTAATCCGAGTGTATCCCACATGCGATTCACCCTTTTTTCAACGTCCGGATCAAATTCAACGGGTCTGGGATACCCTGTTTTCCAACGGGCGTCAATGGCAATGGGGAATTCGAGAATCAGGCGGTTGCCGGCAATCGTGCGGCCGGCCGGGTAAAGATCCGCCAAGGGATCGAAACGGGTGAACCACCCCCAGAGCATCAGGGTCCGGTCGTCTAACGGGACATCCTCGGATACGATGATGTGAAACAGGTAGTCCCTGGCTGCCGCATGGCGGATCAGCGACCGGCGCACCGGTTCCGTGTCCCGGCAGGTGTCCTTGACCTTGACCATTAAAAAGGCCGGTCCAAGCGCCGCTGTCTCCTGCACATCCGGATGGAGATCGACCGGTTCGGGGAGATGCCGGGGTGCCTCGCTGCGAACGGGCCGGCCGCTGTCGGTGGCCATGAGGATCAGGCGGCTGCCGGTGTTCATCGCCGGCCCGGTGAAGTCCAGGGTGTCCTGGGCCGTGGGGGCCAGCAGGTAGATGCCGGTCCGTGCATCCAGGTGCCTCCAAAGGGCCCGGCTGACGGCCAGCATGTCTCGGACATTCACCCGATGATCCACCGTGATCATCACCTTGGTCAGGGACACCTGCCCTTCTCCGAGCATGCCCAGGGTGTGTTTCAGCGCCTCTTGGGGATAGCGTTCGGCCACCGACATGACTGCCAGTGAATGAAAGCCGGTCTCCGGATAGGCCCACAGATCGACCACCGCCGGCCGGATCATCTTCAGCAGCGGCAGGGTCATCTCCTGCAGGGCTTCGCCCATGTAGAAATCTTCCTGAACCGGTTTGCCCACGACTGTGGCCGGGTAGATCGCGTCTTTTCTGGCCAGCACGCGATCTACCCTGAACACCGGGTAATCGGCGGCATGGGAGTAATGGCCGAAGTGATCGCCGAAGGGCCCTTCCCATTGCATGTCACCGGGGGTCACCGAACCTTCCAGAACGAATTCGGCACGGGCAGGAACGCAGTGGCCGGTCGTTTGGCGGGCGATCACGTCCAGCGGCCGGTTCATCATGTAGGCAGCCAGCAGGCGCTCGTCGATGCCCTCGGGCAGCGGGGCTACCGCCGCGGCGATCAGTGCCGGCGGACCGCCGAGCACGACGCTCACCGGCAGCGGCCGGTTCATGGCGGAAGCCTTGTGGAAGTGAAACCCTCCGCCTTTTTCGATCTGCCAGTGCATGCCGGTGCTTTGGCCGTCAAAACGCTGCAGCCGGTATATGCCTAAGTTTCCCGTACCATTTTCCGGGTCCGTGGTGTGCACCAGCGGCAGGGTGAAAAACGGTCCTCCGTCGTCGGGCCAGCAGACCAGCACCGGCAGCCGCTTCAGATCGGGGGGTTGGGAAACGGTTTCCAGGACCGGCCCGCTGCCCACCTTGCGCATGCGTGCCGTGGCCAGGGCCAGCAGATCCCGACGGGCCTTGACGATGCCCGTGATGCTCGGCGGCATCAGGGTTCTGGAGAGTCGCAGCACCCGTTGGCCCAACGCTGACGGATCGCCGCCGAAGGCCAGACGGGTTCGCCGGCGGGTGCCGAACAGGTTGGTGACGGCGCGGTAGGGGGAACCCGCGACGTCTTCGAAGAGCAGGGCAGGTCCGCCGCTGGCCATGACCCGGTGCTGGATGATGGTCATCTCCTGATCGGGGTCCACACGAGCGCGAATGCGGGCCAGGTCACCGGTCTGTTCCAGATGGGCAAGAAAAGCGCGCAGGTCGACGAAGGTCAACGGATATCCTCCCATGTTCGGGAAGGGTGTTGACCCAGCAGGGCGAACACCCGATCCACATAGGCATCCAGCAGATCGTCCATGGACACCGTTTTCGGATCGGCTCCGGCAAACATGAAAAAAGGAGGGCTCATGGGCATGATCACGGCACCGGCAGCCGATGCGCGCCGGGCATTGTCCAAATCGATCAGGGTCAACGGCGTTTCCCGCAGGCAGAGAATCAGCGGGCGCTGCTCTTTGAGTTGGCAGTGCGCCGCCCGGGTGATCAGGCTGTCGCCCAGTCCAGCGGCGATCTGGGCCAGGGTGTGCGCCGAGCAGGGCAGCACGACCATCCCCACAGCGGCCACCGATCCCGACGCCAGGGGCGCAAAGAGATCGTCGGGCATGAACACCCGTTGTGCATGGGATTCGATGGTTTCGAGGCCGCCGCATTCGGTGCCGGCGACCCGGCTGCCCCAGCGGCTGGCCACCAGGTCCACCGGCCAGGGAGATTTTTCCGCCAGCAACCGGGCGGCATGAATACCCGACGCCCCGGTAATGCCGAGGATCAGATGGGGGGTGTCCGCTTTAGCCATGATTGTCGCTCCGTTCGCATCCCCGACTCATGCGACCATGGGTGCCAGGGCACCGGCAATGCCGGCCAAGGTGGAGATGGGGAAAAACCGTTTCGGTACGGGAATGGTAGGGACGTACATCAATCCAAAAAACACGGCCGCCGTGGCGAGAAGCAGCCAGGCCATCGCCCCGCCGCCCACCGTCTGGACCACTGCCACCAGGATGCCCCAGGCCATCAGGTGAACCCCTGCGGCCACACGGATGGCACCATCGGCACCCAGCCTGGCCGGCAGGCTGTGGATGTGGTTCAGCCGGTCGCTCTCCACGTCCATGATCGCATAGATGATGTCCGCCCCGCTGAGCCAGCAGAATACGAATCCGGAAAAAAGGATCACCGCCCCTGAAAATTGCGGGTGACCGGCAGCCGCCACATAGGCGCCCAGGGGCGCCAGGGCCAGACAAAGGCCGATGCCGAAATGGCAAAAGGGGGTGAAGCGCTTGAGCAGCGAATACCCCAACAGCGGGACCAGCGGAATGGGACTCAGGATCAGACACCAGCCGCCCAACAGCCAACAGGCCATCAGATAGACCAGCAGTCCCGTCATGGCGATGGCCAAGGCTAGGTTCAAGGTCATTTTCCCGGCTGGCAGTTCCCGGCCGGCGGTGCGAGGATTCATCCGGTCGATGCGCCGATCGAGCACCCGGTTCATGGCCATGCCGAAGATACGGGCGCCCACGGCGGCGGCAACGATCAGCAGCATCACCGCCATCGACGGGAAGCGGTTTCCCGCCCCCAGCCAGGCACCGGTGAAAATAAGCGGCAAGCTGAAGGCGGTGTGTTCGATCCGGGTGAAGTTCAAGATGTGTTGCAGGGTCGATTCAGGCTTCATGGCTGTCTGTCTGTCGGGTTCATGGATAGTTCACGGGCCAGTGCATCGGCGATGCGCCCCGATACCCGGTCGATATGGCTGGCCACATCCTGCCTCCCGTTTTCATCAGCGGCGTCGCTGATGCCTTTGATCATGGCGCACGGGATGCCGTAAAACCCGGCTACCCGTGCTACGGCGGCGCCCTCCATGTCTGCTAGGTCGCCGATGCCGGCCAGCTGGTCGCGGCGGGACGTATCAAAAACGGGCCGATCCTGCGTGACCAGCCGTGCCGCGTCGAATTGGCTGAACCATCGGGCATTGCATTCCACGCGTTGCGCTTCCTTGCCGAACCGGTCGCAGTCGCTTTCCACGGCGGTCTCGATGCGAAAAAGGTCGCCGACCGACCAGCGGTTGTCCACGGCCAACCGTCCGCAAAGCCCGGCGCTGATCAGCGTCGTGACCCGGTGGACCAGCACCAGGTGGGTGGCCGCAATGGCGGCGGCCACCTTACCCATGCCGCTGATGACCGTCACAAATGCCCCATGGCTAACCACGTCCTTTCGGAACGTCAAAAACGGTCGTTCGGTTAAACGGTCGGCAGACAATTGCGACAGGAAAGGCGCCGCTTCTCGTCGGGTGGCAAAAACGATGCCCACCATCAGATGGCACCGGCCTCACGGGCCATCGATTCCAGCATCTCGATCGCTCGGCGTCCCCGGTCTGTCTGCGCCAGGCTGAAATCGTTCACGAAGGTCCGAACATGTGCCTGCAGCACCGTGTCATCCAGTTCCTGGGCGTGCCGCCGCATGTAAGGCAGCGTTTCATCCGGATCGGCCATGGCCCGCCGGATGCTGGTGTTGACCGCCGCATCGATCTGCCGGATCAGCGCTTGTCCCAGGCTCCGCCGGGCGGCGATCCCCCCCAAAGGGATGGGCAGTCCAGTCGTCTCCTCCCACCATGCCCCCAGATCCATCACTGGCGTGAACCCGGCGGATTCGAAGGTGAAGCGGCTTTCGTGAATGATCACCCCGCAGTCGGCCTGCCCTGACGCCAGGGTCTCGAAAATCCGATCGTAAGTCGTAAAAATCCGCTGGTCGGCATCCGGGGCCCACAGGCGCAGCAACAGGTGGGCGGTCGTCCACCTGCCGGGCAGGACCACCCGGCAGCGTTGGATCTCCGCCCGGGACAACGGCTTTCTGGCAATCAGCATCGGGCCGCAGCCGAATCCCATGGCCGTGCCGCTGTCAAGCAGCCGGTATCGGTCTTTGGCCTTGAGCCAGGCGTAAAAAGAGAGCTTGGTGACGTCCAGCAGCGCATCCATGGCCATGCCGTTAAGGGTTTCTATATCGTGAAGCACCGGCTTCACCCGGTATCCGTCAACCCCAACGGCACCATGGGCAATGGCGTTGAACATGTATGTGTCGTTGGGACAGGGGGAATAGCCGAATGTCAGTTCCTTGGCCATGTGACCATCCTAACGGTTCAAAAACGCATCGATTTTCTCGACCACGTAGGCCTGCTGGGATTCGGTGAGTTCCGGATAGATGGGCAGGGCCAGGGTCTGGTTGGCGGCCTGTTCGGAAACGGGATAATCACCGGCCTGACATCCCAGGCCCGCGAAGCATTCCTGCAGATGCATGGGGACCGGGTAGTACACCTCGGTTCCGATCCCCTGCTCCCCGAGATAGTCCCGCAAGTCGTCGCGGCCGGCATCGACTCGGATGACGAACTGGTTGTAGATGTGGCGGTTCTCTTTCTCCACCGGCGGGTGGACGCGCTCCGTCAGCCCGGCCGAGGCGAACATCTTCCGATAGCGCGCCGCATTGTTCTGGCGCGCGGCGGTCCAATCGTCCAGGTAATCCAGTTTGACGGCCACGATAGCCGCCTGCAGGGCGTCGAGGCGGAAATTGCCTCCCACGACCTTGTGATAATATTTGGGTTTGGAGCCGTGAACCCTCAGGATTTTCAGCCGTTCGTAGACTTGTGGATCGCCGGCGGTCACGATGCCGCCGTCACCGAAGGCCCCCAGGTTCTTGGACGGAAAAAAGGAGAAACAGCCGTAATCACCCATGCTTCCTGCCCGTCGGCCTTTGTATTCGGCACCGATGGCCTGGGCGGCGTCTTCGATGACCACCCACCCGTGGGTCGCTGCCACATCCAGGATGGGGTCCATATCGGCGCACTGGCCGTAAAGATGAACCGGGATGATGGCCTTGACCGTCTTCAGGGTACCTTCATCCATGGCCGCCACGGCGGCGTTGAGCTTGTTCGGAGAGAGGTTGTAGGTGTCCGGGTCGATGTCGACAAAAACCGGCGTGGCGCCCACCCGCGCGATGGCACCGGTCGTGGCGAAAAAGGTATAAGGCGTGGAGATCACCCGATCTCCCGGCCCGATTCCCGCCGCCATCAGGGACAACACCAGCGCATCCGTTCCCGACGAGACCCCCACTGCATGGCCGGTCCGGCAGTAGCCGGCGATTTCCTTCTCCAATGCTTCCACCTGGGGGCCCAGAATGAAGTACTGGCTTTCGTAAACCTGTTGGGTAACTTCCATGACCCGATCCTTGATGGTCCGGTATTGGGCTTTAAGATCCAGCAACGGTACATTCATGGTCTATATCCTGTTTGTTGGTATTTTCGACAAACGCTGAGGGAGATCCCCGATCAATTCCTGGCAAAATGGTGGCCGCCGTTACCGCGGCGCCCGTTGAGATCGCTGTTTCGCATGGCGCTTGCCGCGTCGCTGCAGCGGGTCTGCACGGCGGCGTAGCCGAAAATGCCGTTGACTTCGCGGGTCATGGCCTCGCAGCAGTGGATACGCACCGCTTCGGGCAGGGAGACGACGACTTCGCCCTGATCCTTGAGGCAGAGATGCACAAACCCTCTACAGGAGCCCGGATATCGCTTAAGCGTCCGATGCACGCGTGACAGGGTTTCCCGATCCGTAACTTCGGGATCCACCATCAGGCGGACCTCCACGGTCCAGGTCGATTCAGCCTGGTCCATGGGAATGACGGCATCGGCAAGGATTTTTACCCCGTTTTCCTCGACCTGGGCCTGTCCCTGCACCAGGACCGGCGTGTCCGACGATAGCAGGTCGGCACAGCTCGCATAGATGGATGGAAAGATCACCACTTCCACGGTCCCGTGCAAGTCCTCCACGGTAGCAAATCCCATCAGCTCTTCCTTGCGGGTGCGGATCACCTTGGAACTGCTGATGGTACCGCCGATGCGTACGGCGCTCTTGTCGGCCACCTCCCGAATGCTGATGGCATCCACATTGGTAAACTTCTCCAGAATCTTCTGGTAGCGGTCCAACGGGTGTCCGGTGACATAAAAGCCGAGGGTCTCCTTTTCCTGCTGGAGTTTATCCCGCTCGTCCCATTCGTCGATGACGGGAATGGCCGGCTGGTTGATGGCCAGGTCATCTCCGGCGCCGGTGTCGAACAGGCTCATCTGGGCGCTGTTCTTTTCCCGCTGAATGCGCTGGCCATAGTCCAGCGCCTCTTCCAGCACCGCCATGAGGCGGGAGCGATATATCCCGGTGAAATCCAGCGCCCCGCATCGGATCAGGCTCTCCAGCACCCGCTTGTTCACTTTGGTCAGATCCACCCGCTGGAGAAAATCGAAGAGGGAGGAGAATTGTCCGTTTTCTTCACGCTCCCTGATAATCAGGTCAACCGCGGCTTCGCCCACATTCTTGACCGCCGCCAGACCAAAACGGATGCGGCCGTCGACGGCGGTAAACACCGTGCTGCTCTCGTTGACATCCGGCGGCAGCACTTCAATGCGGTGGCTGCGGCACTCGTTGATGAATTTGACCACACCGTCGATGGTGTCGATTTCACTGGTTAGCAGGGCCGCCATGAACTCGACGGGAAAGTGGGCCTTGAGATAGGCCGTCTGATAGGCGATCAGCGCGTAGGCGGCGCTGTGGGATTTGTTGAATCCGTAGCCGCCGAATTTTTCGATCAGGTCGAACAGCTCAGTGGCAACGGCTTTGTCCACCCCGTTTTTCACCGAACCGCTGATGAACTTCTCCCGGTGCTTGGCCATCAGGGCTTCAATCTTCTTGCCGATCGCCTTGCGCAGACTGTCCGCGTCGGCCATGGAATAGCCGGCCAGTTCGCCGGCCACCTGCATGACCTGCTCCTGGTAGACCATCACCCCGTAGGTTTCCTGAAGGATCGGTTCCAGGCAGGCCACCGGGTAGACCACCTTCTTGCGGCCGTGCTTGCGGTCCACAAAATCGTCAACCATGCCGCTGTCCAGCGGGCCGGGGCGGTATAGCGCGACCAGTGCGGTGAGATCATCAAAGGATTCCGGATGCAGGCGGACCAGCAGGTTTTTCATGCCGCTGGATTCCAGCTGAAACACGCCGGTGGTGTCTCCGGCCTGGAGCAGGGCAAACGTTTTTTCGTCGTCGAAGGGCAGGTCAGTCAGATCCGGCGCGGTCTTTCCCTGGGCGGTGATGCTTTTCAACGCGTGGTCGATGACGGTCAGGTTGCGCAGGCCCAGGAAATCGAATTTCACCAGGCCGATGTCCTCGACCTTTTTCATATCGAACTGGGTGACCACCTCCCCCTTTTTGCCCTTGTACAGGGGCAGGTAGTCCACCAGGGGCCTGTCGCCGATCACCACACCGGCCGCGTGGGTGGAGGCGTGCCGGGAAAGCCCTTCCAGCGCCCTGCTGATATCGATCAACTCTTTGATGCGCGGGTCCGCATCCACCATCTGGGCCAGCTTGGGTTCTTCTTTAAGGGCCTTGTCGATGGTCATCTTCAGGCTGTCGGGAATCAGTTTGGCAATGGTATCCACCTCCGCCAGCGGGAGCCCCAGGGCCCTTCCGACGTCCCGGATCACCAGTTTGGCTTTCATCTTGCCGAAGGTGATGATCTGGGCCACATAATCCCCGCCGCCGTAGCGTTCGACCACATAGTTGTACACCCGCTCCCGTCCGTGGATGCAAAAATCCACGTCGATGTCAGGCATGCTGATCCGTGAGGGATTTAAAAAGCGCTCGAATATCAGGCCGTGCTCGATGGGGTCCAGGTCGGTGATGTTCAGGGAGAAGGAGACCAGGCTGCCGGCGGCGGAACCGCGGCCGGGCCCCACCGGGATGCCGTTTTCCTTGGCATACCGGATAAAGTCGGCGACGATGAGAAAATAGCCGGGAAATCCCATCTCCTTGATGGTCTTGAGTTCGTATTCCAGGCGCTCACGGTAGACCGTTTCGTCCAGGTCCGCCGTTTTCTTGCGCACCACCGCCATACGGCGCGCATAACCCTCGCGCACCTGCTGGTCAAACAGCTCGTCGGCCGTCTTGCCCGATTCCGCATCGAACTGGGGAAAGTGGTAGGTCTTGAAGTCGAACTCGATGTAGCAGCGGTCGGCGATGGCTACGGTGTTGTCAGTGGCGCCGGGATAGTCTGCAAAATAGCCCTTCATCTCATCGGGGGATTTGAAATACAGCTGGTTGGAATCGAAAACGAACCGGTCGGCATCGCCCATGGTCTTCTGGGTCTGGACGCACAGGAGAATCTCATGGGCCTTGGCGTCCTGCTGATTCAGGTAGTGGCAATCATTGGTGGCGACCAGCGGGATCGAAAGTTTGCCGCTGAGTTCGACCAGGCCCTGGTTGACCTTTTCCTGGGCCGGGATACCGTTGTTCTGCAACTCAAGGAAATAGTTCCCTTCACCAAAGATCCGCTGGTAGTAACGGGCCGCTTCCTCGGCCTTGTCCATCTGGTTGGCCAGGATGTATTGGGGAACGTCTCCTTTGAGGCAGGCGGACAGCGCGATGAGACCGTCGGCGTGGGCGGCGAGCAACGCCTTGTCTATCCGCGGTTTGTAGTAGTATCCTTCCATCTGGCCGACGGTGGCCAGCTTGCACAGGTTGCGGTACCCCTGCTGGTTTTCGGCCAGCAGTACCAGATGACGGGTGCCATCCCGATCGAGCGGGGTTTTGTCGGCAAGCGTTCGCGGGGCCACGTAGCATTCGCAACCGATAATGGGTTTGATTCCGGCGGAGGTTGCCTGCTGATAGAAATCCAGCGCGCCAAACATGGTGCCATGATCGGTCAGTGCCACTGCCGGCATGCCGAACGCCTTCACTTTCTTGAACAGGTCTCCCAGTCGGATGGCCCCGTCCAGCAGACTGTATTGGGTATGGACGTGGAGATGGACGAAATTGGAGGTTGTCTGGGTCATGATCGCATTAATTCTCAACCCGGTAATTGGGAGCTTCCTTGGTGATGATGACGTCATGAACATGACTTTCCCGCATACCGGCGGCACTGATCTTCACAAACCGCGCATTCTGACGCAGTTCTTCGACGGTCCGGCAGCCCACATAGCCCATACCGGCCTTGAGTCCGCCGATGAGCTGGTGGATATTCACGGAAAGGGTTC
This sequence comes from Desulfosarcina sp., assembly GCF_055467485.1. Classification (NCBI taxonomy): domain Bacteria; kingdom Pseudomonadati; phylum Thermodesulfobacteriota; class Desulfobacteria; order Desulfobacterales; family Desulfosarcinaceae; genus Desulfosarcina; species Desulfosarcina sp. The sequence continues at coordinate 37,056 of NZ_JBUOIV010000018.1, forward strand.
CCCGGTAGGGTACCCGGCCGACGATGCCCTCGGGCACCAGCTTGTCGTCGGTCTCCTGTTCGGTCTGATAGTAGCGGTCCTTGCTGCCTTGTTTCATGGCTTCCAAGGATCCCATACCCCGATATACCTTGTAGCTTCGGCCCTGGAAAAGGATGGTTTCCCCCGGGCTCTCCTCGGCACCGGCAAAGAGGCCGCCGACCATGATGGTATGCGCGCCGGCACCAATGGCCTTGGTGATGTCCCCGGAAAATTTGATGCCGCCGTCGGCCATTAAGGGGACCCCCGTCTTTTCCGACACCTCCCGGCAATTCATGATGGCGGAGATCTGGGGCACGCCAATACCCGCCACGATGCGCGTCGTACAAATGGATCCCGGACCGATGCCGATCTTGACCGCATCCACACCGGCCTCGATCAGCGCCTGGGCGCCTTCACCGGTGCCCACATTGCCCGCTATGAGCTGCAGCGCGGGAAAATCACCCTTCAGCCGCTGGACCGCCCGGATGACGTTGCCCGAGTGGCCGTGGGAGGTATCGATAACGATGACATCGACACCGGCTTTGACCAGGGCCTGCGCCCTGGGCATCATGTCTTCACCCACACCGATGGCCGCCCCCACCCGCAGCCGACCCATGCTGTCCTTGCAGGCATTCGGGTATTTTTTGATCTTCTCGATGTCCTTGATGGTGATCATTCCGGTCAGCCGCCCGTTCTTGTCCACTACCAGCAGCTTTTCGATGCGGTGGGTCTGCAGCATCTTCTTGGACTCCTCCAGGCCGATGCCCTCGCTCACCGTCACCAGGTTTTTACTGGTCATGACGTCGCTGACTTTTTTGGTCATGTCGGTTTCGAAACGCAAATCGCGGTTGGTGACGATGCCGACCAGTTGCTCTCCCCGGGTCACCGGAACCCCTGAGATACGGTAATGGGCCATCAGCTTCATCACCTCCTCGATGGGCCGGTCCGGTCCGATCGTAAGGGGGTCGACGATCATGCCGCTTTCCGATTTTTTGACCTGGTCCACTTCCATGGACTGGTGTTTGACACTCATGTTGCGGTGGATAAACCCGATCCCCCCTTCACGGGCCATGGTGATGGCCGTCTGCGCTTCGGTAACCGTATCCATGGCCGCGCTGACAATGGGGATGTTCAACGTCAATTCACGGGTCAGGCGGGTTCGGGTATCGACATCTTTGGGAAGGATGTCGGAATAGCTGGGCACCAGCAGGACATCATCAAAGGAATAGGCTTCCTCTGCGATCAGGTTGGTCATGGGATCCTCCGCATCCAAGTGGAAGTTGGCCGGGTCGGCGATGGTGATGGTGATTATGGATGACGCCCGCCATACGCCCCGTTGGCCCTGGAAAAGGGCGGGAAAAGGCTCAAAGGACGGGGGTCGCAATGGTTTCGGCTTGTGGGCCACAGACCCGTTTAACGCGGACCGGGGTAACACCGGACCGTAAACCGATTAAGCGGTTAAACTAACAAATGAAGGGGGCTTTATCAATCTTTATTTGGTTGCTTGACACCCCCGGCGGGTCGTAATAAGTTGTGCCCTTTGTGATCGATGACAAGCACCGAAATCAGATGCGATCAGCCGGGGGACGGGAGACCATCGGCCAGATCGTCATCCGCATCTTTCAATCGACTGGAGTCGCGACATCGCCATGCTGTTTACCATCAATCCAGACAATCCCCAGCAACGACTGATCAACCGGGTTGCGGAAGTATTGAAAAACGGGGGGCTGATCGCCTATCCCACCGATACCTATTACGGGATCGGATGCGACATCCTGAACAAGCGGGCCATCGAAAGAATTTACCAACTCAAACAGCGCAACAAGAATCAGCCCTTCAGCTTCATCTGCGCCGACCTGAAAAACATCAGCCAGTACGCCAAAGTCTCCAATTACGCCTATAAAACCATGCGACGGATGCTCCCCGGCCCCTATACCTTCATTTTGACGGGATCCAAACTGGTCCCCAAGATCATGCTCACCAAACGCAAAACCGCCGGCATTCGTGTTCCCGCCAACAACATCTGCCTCGCCCTGGTCAAGGCCCTGGGTAATCCCGTGATATCCACCAGTGCCACCGCGACGGACGGCGAGGTCTTCCACGACGCCACCCTGATCAACGATCACTTCGGATCGAGGCTGGATGCGGTGATCGACGGGGGGCCGGTCTCGGGCATGCCCTCCAGCGTGGTTTCATTGGAGCAGGACATCCCTGAAATCATCCGCGAGGGGTTGGGTGATGTCAGCCTGTTCACATAGGGCTGTCTTGCAGGCTGTTTAAAAACGCCGGGAGCGCAGGCAAGACAAGGCAAAATTTGGCGAAAAGCGCAGTTTATGGATGATGGATGAGTATGTTGAGTCGAATGTTAACGCCCTGGGGCCAAGCGCAATCGTTTTTGACCACTGCCTGCTGCAAGCGGCCGGGAATGCGCTCGCTATCACGGTTCAACAGCCTGTTAGTCGTTTGAGCAGTTGGCTGGCCTTTCCCCGGTCCATATCGTCCAGCGCAAAGTGCAGGGCCATTTCGGCCAGCGCCGATTTGTTGTCAACAGGCACTCCGTCTAGTTTCAACTGATGGAATTTACGGGTAAACCGGTCCAGCAGGGCCTCCGAGAAATAAAAACCGGCCTTCCTTTTGGGCACCGCCGGCTTGCCAGCCGCCAGCTTGGATACCGAACCTCCGGTGGCCACGGAAACCGGATCCATTCGTTTATCGTCAAAAAAATCGGGGATGGTCTTGTTGTCTGATGCCGTCATCGATCAACCTTTCTGCCAGCTTTCGGTAGTCCTGTGCTCCCGAGGCGCTGTCGGCGAACTCGAATATACTCTGCCCGACCACCGGTGCCTCGCATAAGCGGACGTTATGGTGGATGGGATTGCAGATCTGTTTACGGAAGAGCCGCCTGAGCCGATTGTAGATGTCATGGCTCTGACGGGTGCGGCGGTCGAACATGGTGGGCAAAATATACTTGAGCCGAAGGGATTTGTTCAGCTGCTGGACAGAGACCAGGTATCCGAAAAAGGTTTTAAGGCCCTCCAGGGCCGGCCCCTGAAGCGCCACCGGGCACAGCACTTCCTTGGCGGCCATGAGGATGTTTACGCTCAACACATCCCATCCCGGTGCACAGTCGAAAATCAAGTAATCCAGCCCGTTTTTTTTCGGCGTCAGGCTCTGGTGCAATATGGCATGCCGGTTTTCACGAGGCTGCTCACCCAGCCAGTTTTTGAGCTCCACCAGCTTGATGCCACCGGCCAGCACCCAGAGATTCTGTCGGGCAGAGTGAATGGCCTCTTTCTTTAAGATCGTCCTGCCGTTGCCGTCGTGACCGGTAATGAACTCATACAGTCCGTGGGGAGGCGCAATGCCGAGGAAGGTCGTTGTCTGTGCCTGGGTGTCGCAATCGACAAGCAGCACCCGCTTGCCGGCCAGGGCCAGCCCGTGGGCAAGGTTTACGGCTGTTGTGGTTTTCCCCACCCCCCCCTTAGCCATGGCCACTGCGATGATTCGCATACGCGTTCCTTTTCACTCACGGCCCTTCAGGCAGGTATCGATATTCGGCATAGATGCCGGGGTGGATGACCCTTGACATCCAGTCGGATATCGACGAGGACATCAGGTATCGCAGCAGTGACAGTTTTTCATCGCGGGCGTAGACCGGAACCACGTCGCCGTCAATGCCACCCAATTCTCCGGCCCATTCAAGGGCATCTTCAAAATTGCCGAGACGGTCCACCAATCCCCGGGACTTGGCATCTTCGCCGGTGAAAATGCGCCCGTCGGCAACTTTTTCGACTAGTGCGCGGTCCATTTTTCTGCCTTCGGCAATGGCCGTGACGAATTGTTCGTGGATGTTGCCGGTAATGGATTGAAGGATTTCACGTTCGTCGTCCAGCATCTCCCGGGTGGGCGACCCGGTATCCTTGTATGGCCCGCTCTTGATAACCACGGGCACCATGCCGATCTTGTCCAACAGCTGACGAAAGTTGGTGTATCCCATGATGACCCCGATGCTGCCGGTGATCGTGCCCGGGTTGGCCACGATGCCGTCCGTGGCACAAGCCACATAGTAACCGCCTGAGGCGGCTACGGCCCCCATGGAGGCGACCACCTTCTTGGTTTCAATGGTCTTGCGGATCTCCCGGTAAATTTCCTGAGACGGTCCTACGGCCCCGCCGGGTGAATCGATGCGGATCACAATGGCCTTGATGTCCTCGTCCTCACGGAAACGCCGGATGGTTTCGATCGTATCCCGCGCATCGGCGATCGCCCCCTCGATTTCAACAACCCCCACCGCCTCGCCGTCGAAACCGCCGGCCCCCCGGCCGATCCAGGCCGCCATGGCCATGACGCCCATAATCAGACCGGTAAAAATGGCAAAAGCAACCAGCAGGAAAAAAAGATAAGGATGGCGTCTGGAAAACATGTCAGATTCCTTCTTTCGGTATGGGTCCAGGCGAGAAAGACAAAGCCTCGGCCGGCGCAATCAGCGGACCGTGTACGAAGAATGAAGAAGGCAGGTCGAGAAGGACGGAGCGGACGGCAACGGCCAGGTAAACGGCGCCTGTCAGTCGATGACGATGAATGCCGGCGGGCCTTTCAGCCAAACCGCCGGCATTCATCATTGGTGTCAATGGTTTTATTGGTCGTCGTTGTTGAGTTTTTCCTGCAGGTTCTCGCGAAGGATTTCGCCGAAACTGGAGGTTACCGGTCCCATGTTGGTGACGTATTCGTTCAGCAGTTCCTGGTCATCTTCCATATCGAGACGCTTGATGGAGAGACCGATGCGCCGTTCGTCACTGTTGATGTTCATGACCTTGGCGGTCATCACCTGCCCCACTTCAAACTGGCCTACCGGGGTCTTGATCTTCTCTTTGCTGATTTCGGAAACATGCACCAGTCCCTCTATACCCTCCTCCAGTTCGACGAAGACGCCGAAATCGGTTACATTGGTGATGGTACCGGTGATCTCCTTGCCCACCTCGTAGCGCTCGGCAACCGTATCCCACGGGTCGGCCTGCAACTGCTTGATACCCAGGGAAAACCGTTCCTGCCCCTTATCGATTTCAAGTACGATGGCCTGAATCACATCCCCTTTCTTGTAGATTTCCGAGGGATGCTTGATGCGTTTGGTCCAGGAGATGTCCGAAATGTGGACCAGGCCGTCGATACCCTCGTCGATGCCGATGAACAGGCCGAAGTCGGTGATGTTCTTTATTTTTCCTTCGATGGTCGTGCCCACGGGGTATTTGTCGCTGATCACGTCCCAGGGATTGGGTGCAGCCTGCTTCATTCCCAGGGAAATCCGCCTGTTTTCCGGTTTGATATCCAGCACGAGCGCATCGACGATCTCACCTACGGAGACCACCTTGGAGGGATGGCGGACCTTGCGTGTCCATGACATCTCAGATACGTGAATCAGCCCTTCGATGCCTTCTTCCAATTCGACAAAGGCGCCGTAATCGGTCAGGCTAACGACCTTGCCGCTGATACGCGAACCCACGGGGTACTTGTCGATGGCGCTGGCCCATGGATCTTCACTGAGCTGCTTCATGCCCAAGGAGACGCGCTCGCGCTCCAGGTCCAGGCTGAGGATCTTGACATTGATCTTGTCACCCACGCTGAACAACTCGGACGGGTGTTTGACTCGGCCCCAGGAGATATCGGTGATGTGCAGCAATCCGTCCACGCCGCCGAGGTCGACAAACACGCCGTATTCGGTCAGGTTCTTGACGATACCGGAGACCACCTTGCCTTCATGAATGGTGGCCAGCGTCTTGGTTCGTTTGGTTTCACGCTCTTCTTCCAGCAGCACTCTTCTGGAGAGAACGATATTGCTGCGTTTGCGGTTGTATTTCAGAATTTTGAAATCGAATTCCTTGCCGACCATTTCATCCAGGTTGCGAATGGGTCGAAGATCCGCCTGTGATCCGGGCAGAAATGCCTGAAGGCCGATATCCACGGAAAAGCCGCCCTTGACACGGTTGGTGATGGTCCCGGTGATGGTATCGTCGGCTTCGTGACGTTTTTTGATGTCGTCCCATACCTTGACCTTCTCGGCCTTTTCCTTGGACAGCACGACCACCTCGTTCTCGTCGTCCCACCACTCAACCATGACTTCGACGGTGTCGCCGACCTTGGCGCTGACTTCACCATCCACTTCGAATTCCCGGATGCGGATCTGGCCTTCGGATTTGTATCCGATGTCCACCAGGACGTGGTCTTTGTCCACGGAGATGATCTTCCCGTTGACCACCTCACCTTCGGCAAACCGTTTGAAGCTCTCCTCATACAAGTCCATGAGCTCCGCCATGCTTTCGCCGGTAACACTGTCTTTCTCGATCGGTTCTTCAGCTGATTCGTTGTCTACAAAGTTGTCCATTGACTGATGATTACCCCCTTAGCCGCTTTTTATTTTACTGCAAACGCTTGCGCCTACAGTATAGCCCAAAGACAATACAGAAGCGTAAGGCAAAATGCAATGATTTATTTACCATGGCCGCCACGATCGTCCACTGAAAGATATCGCCGGGTGGATATTTGGTAGAAACCGGTGCCCGATCCAGGTTCAGGACAAGTCGATGATCCTGCGGACACGTGCCATCATGGCGCCGACCACCTCTCGGGCGGTCATGGTCGTCGAATCGATGCTGATTGCGTCCTCGGCCGGCCTGAGCGGTGCGACATCACGGCTGCTGTCGTTTTGATCCCTGAGGCGGATATCCTGCTCGATCTGCTCGAGGGTCTGGCCGCTTCCCTTGTCATACTGCGCAAATCGCCGCAGCGCCCGCTGACGAACCGTGGCATCCAGAAAAAATTTGAGATCGGCATCGGGAAATACCACCGTTCCCATATCGCGTCCCTCGGCTACCAGGCCTCCGGTCCGCCCCATGTCCCGCTGAATACCCAGCAGTGCCTGCCTCACCACCGGACGTGCCGACACGGCAGAAGCCAGCATGCTGATCTCGGGGGAACGGATCCGATGGGTGACATCCACGCCGTTCAAAACCAATCGGTTTTCCTCGATGCTGAGCCGCAATTTACGACAAATGCCACCGAGCCGTTGATCATCGTCCGGTTGGATACCGGCCGAGCGGGCGCATAAGGCGACGGCCCGATACAAGGCCCCCGTGTCAAGGTATCGGTAACTGAGTTTGCGGGCCAGCATTTTGCTGACAGTGGTCTTGCCGGCACCTGCAGGTCCGTCGATCGTAATCAGCAGCATCGGTTGTTTGACCATTTGGTGTCACCCGGACAAATCCGCTGGGACGTCTTTTCAGGAAAGGACCGTTTCCAGTGCATGCAAAAAACGCTGGTTTTCCGATTCAAGGCCCACGTTGATGCGGATATAGGTGGGAAAGCCGTAGGCGCGCATGGATCTGACGATCACCCCCTGCCGCAGCATCTTTTGAAACACGACATCGGCCGGTTGCTCAACGTCGATGAGAAAGAAGTTGGCCTCGGTCTTAAAGCAGGTCAGGCCCAACCGGTCCAACGCTTCATACAGCTCCCCCAGCCCCCGGTGAACCAGCCCGACCGTCTGATGCAGAAACGCCTCATCGTCAAGGGCGGCAGCGGCTGCAGCCTGAGCCAGGCTATTGACATTGAATGGCGGGCGGACCCGGTTGAGGAGTTCCGCCAGCGAAGCCGGCATGATGCCGTATCCCACCCGCAATCCGGCGAGGCCATAAACCTTGGAGAAGGTGCGCAGGGTCACCAGCGGACGGTTTACGTCCGACGGCTTGCCGGTCTTCAGGCATTCGGGATTGCTGACAAACTCGATATAGGCCTCATCCACGACCACGACCACCGCTTCCGGCAGTCGGGACATAAAACGATCAAACGCCGCCTGAGTGACTACCGTGCCGGTTGGGTTGTTGGGGTTGCACACGAACACCAGGCGCGTGTCGGCGGTCACCCGCTCGGCCATGGCGTCAAGATCCATGGTCAGGTCTTTCAGGGGCACGTCGTCCACCACCGCACCGGCGGCGCTGGCCGTAATGGCGTACATGAGAAATGAGGGACGCGGCACGACCACCCGGTCGCCGGGCCGTATCAGGGCTCGCACCAACAGGGCGATAATATCGTCCGACCCGTTTCCGACCACCACGTTCGCCGCAGAAATACCATTGGCAGCCGCGATCTTGTTAGCCAGCAGGTGGCCGGCACCGTCCGGGTAGCGGTGAAGCGACGACAGCGCGTTTCGGATGGCCGCCAAGGCCTTGGGAGAAGACCCCAGCGGGTTTTCGTTAGACGCCAGCTTGATCGAATCGCTGATGCCGAATTCTCGTTCCAGTTCCTCCAGCGGCTTGCCGGGGACATACGGCTCGATCGCCTGCAGGTAATCGGGAATCGTCAATTTCATGGTCCACATCCGGTCAAGATGCAGCCGGGCGTCCGGCCCGGCCGTCGATGCATGCATGTCCACACGCCGCAGGATCACCCTGGCATGCCGTGGATCTATTTCCGGGCGGCCTTCTCGCCGGCCGCCACAGCCTCCATGTTCAACGGAATCAGCTTGGGTTTTTTGCTGAACTCTTCCTTGATGCAGTTTTTCAGCGTTTCCATGGAAACGATACCGCTGCGGCTAACGAAAGCGGAAAGCGCCACGATGTTGGCGGCCTTGACGCTGCCCAGATCCTTGGCGATTTCTACCACCGGCACCCGCAGCTCATCCACATCGTCACGATTCGCCCCAAAAGCGATCAGCGAACTGTTGACGAAGATGATGCCGTCTTTTTTAACCGTTGGGGCAAATTTCTCGAGGGAGGGGCCATTCATCGCCACCAGGTGCAGCGGATTCTTGATGATCGGCGAACCGATGGGCCGGTCGCTGATCACCACCGTGCAATAGGCGGTTCCGCCCCTCATTTCGGGCCCGTAGGAAGGAACCCAGGCCACTTCGTAGCCCTCCTCCATGGCGGCATGCGCAAGAACCTTGCCGATCAACAGTATGCCCTGCCCACCGAACCCGGCGAACATAATTTCGCTCTGCATGGTGCCTCCTTCAATCACGTCCGACATTGCGGATCCATTGGTCACGACGGAACTTTGTAGTCCCCCGGTTGGTAGTATGCCAGCAGCGTCTTCTCGGTCCATTCCACCGCCTGAACCGGCGTCATACCCCAGTTGGTCGGACAGGTGCTGACCACCTCGACAAGGCTAAAGCATTTGTTCTCCAGCTGATAGGTAAATGCCTGTTTTATCGCTTTTTTCGCTTTTGTTATATACTTCGGCTTGATCACTGTCTGGCGGCTGATATAAGCCGGCGTCTGCAGAGCAGACAGCAGTTCGGCCATCTTGATGGGCATACCCACCTCTTGGACATTTCTGCCGAATGGCGATGTGCTGGTTCGCTGGTCCGGCATGGTGGTTGGCGCCATCTGGCCGCCGGTCATCCCGTAAATGGCGTTGTTGACGAAAATGGTGGTGAATTTCTCTCCCCGGTTGGCCGCATGGATGATCTCGCCCATGCCGATGCTGGCCAGGTCGCCGTCACCCTGGTAGGTGAACACCATCAGGTCGGGTCGCACCCGCTTGATGCCGGTGGCCATGGCCGGTGCACGGCCGTGGGCCGCCTCCTGAAAATCAAAATTGAAGTAGTTGTAGGCCAATACGGCACAGCCGACGGGGGCGACACCCACGGTGCGCCCCCGGATGCCCAGTTCATCGATGGTCTCAGCCACCAGTCGGTGGATCACGCCATGGGTGCACCCCGGGCAGTAGTGGGTGTGGGCATCGGAGAGGGCCTCCGGTTTCTTGAACGTCTTTCCCATTTTACCTATGCTCCTTGCTTGTGAGACTGAAATCCATTGGGGATTGTCAGTCGATCAGGCGATACGTTGCTTAACCACCTCGATGACCTCTTCAGGGGTGGGGATATCTCCGCCACACTTGCCGTACCAGCTGACCGGAACCCGTCCCATGACGCTGCGCTCCACATCCTCGACCATCTGGCCCATGCTCATTTCGATGCTCAGTACGTGCGTGCAAGACGGCTTCATGGATGCCTCGGCAACGGCCTGTGCCGGAAACGGAAAGACCGTTTGGGGGCGCACCATGCCCACGTCGATGCCTTCGGCCGCCAACATGTCGACGGCCGTACGGCACACCCGGCTCATGGTGCCGTAGCTGACGATGAGCGCCTGGTAGTCGCAGTCGGTATGGTACGATTCGGACATCACCTCTTCGGCACGCATGCGGTCATACTTGGCTTTCAGCGCCAGGTTGTTGTCGTTGAGTTGAACCGGGTCGAGAAAAAGGGACTTGACCAGATTGCGGGTGTTGGCCTTGCGGTGATCCATGCCGTTGGTGGCCCAGGCATCCTTGTTGGTGGGCGCCGTTTTCAAATGGTCGGGGAATTCCACCGGCTCCATCATCTGCCCGATGAGGCCGTCGCCCAGGATCATCACCGGGTTGCGGTATTTCTCAGCCAGGGGAAAGGCGTTCATGACCATTTCAACGGCCTCCTGAACGCTGGCCGGCGCCATCACCAGCAGGCGGCAGTCGCCGTGCCCGATCCCCTTGGTGGCCTGAAGATAGTCCGCCTGGGAGGGCAAAATACCTCCCAATCCCGGCCCGCCACGCATAATGTTAACGAAAACCGCCGGGCACTGGGCTGCGGCGATGTAGCTGATGGCTTCGCTCATGAGGCTGATCCCCGGACTGGAGGAGGTGGTAAAGACCCGTTCCCCGGCTGCGGCAGCCCCGAAAATCATGTAGCCCACCGCCACCTCGCTCTCCCCTTGCAGAAACACCCCCCCAACCTCCGGCATGCGCCGGACCAGATATTCGGCCACTTCGGACTGAGGGGTGATCGGATAGGCGAAGTAGTTCAGACAACCGGCCCGGATGGCTGCTTCACCGATGGCCTCGTTTCCCTTCATCAACACCTTTGCCATGGTACTCCTCCATTTACCGCCCTTAAGCGTTTGATTCTTCGGTTTTCTTGATGGTTATGGCCACATCCGGACACATGATGCAGCACATGGTGCAATGGATGCAATCCTCAGGACGCGCCTGAAATGCCGGGAAGTAGCCTTTCGCATTCACATCGGGAGATATTTCCAGAACATTTTTTGGGCATACGGTGATACACAGGCCGCAGCCTTTGCAGCGGTCCTTTTCGATGCTGTGTTGATACGCCATTGATAGCTGCTCCTTGTCACGGTGGAATCGTGTTCCATTGGAAGTGCGGCGATGCCGTGCCTGTGGACGGCCGACATGCCGGTGGTTGCCCTCGTGCCGCATCGGGACGATCAGGAGGCCTTTTCGGCGGGTTCAGCCGCCGGCTTCCCATGCACCCAACGCGTCAGCCCGCATCCAGGGCGGCACCAACTGCCGCCTAAGCGCGAGCACCGGGCAATGGATATCCTTTTTATCAAGCCGGGTCAACAGTGCCGCCGGCGTGGTGATAAACACCAGGGGGATATCGGCCGCCTCAGCCACGTCCTTCGAGAATGCGTAACCCGCCAGCACATCCGCTTCGGTGGTCTCTTCCATGAAGTTGGCGTTGCCGATGATACCCGTGATCGTCATCCTGGCCTTGGCCTCGATCGCTTTCCGCATTTTCAGGCAACCGCTTACCGTATCCGTGTAGGGACGATTGGGATTGATCACTTGAAGGACCTGCATAGATTGCCCTTCCATCGCATCGGCAAGCGCCGCCAGGACCGTCGCTCCCACGTCGTCCCCCCCCACATCCAGAACGGCCAGCCCGGACGGATGTCTCAGCATGCCGGACACCTCGGGAGCGAGGATGGGAAGGTCTGCCTGCATATACCGGGCGGGCGGCAGCACCACCTCAATGCCAAGGCGGCGCAGCGCTCGGCGGGCTTCCCGGGTCCTGAAATAGGGATTGACCAGATCCAGATCAGCCAACCGAACCGCAGTTCCTTTGGCATTCATGTGAACGGCAAGATTGATGGAGACCTCGGTTTTTCCGCTGCCGTATGCACCGACAATGATCACGATGCCGCTGAGTTCAAGTTCCAACTGACAATGGCCCTTTTGCTGATCGATGACCGCAGCGTCCGGCAGGTGGCTTGTGTGTACCAGAAGATATCGGGATCATGCGGTCTGTTTCGGGAGTCGAATGAAAAAGGAACTACATATTTTCAAAAACCGTTTGTGTCAAGGGATTTGGCCCTGCCTGTGGATTTCGCCTTTTACTGGCAGATGCGGTGTGCTAAAGGACATTGGACGCATGGAGTCGCTGTGAACCCTGTCCCAGCCAAGGATCGATCCAGATGACAGCCGTAAAGACCGGTCTCGACCTATTCTCCGAATCGCCCCCCGCGGCGCTGAAACACCAGCGTTTCGGATTGCTGTGCAATCCGGCATCGGTGGACAGCCGCTACACGCATGCCCGTGAACGGATTCGACGGGCCTTTCCGGGCCAGTTGAAAGCGCTGTATTCGCCCCAACACGGCTTTTACGCGGAAAGGCAGGACAATATGATCGAGTCCGCCGACCGGTCGGATCCGGTGACCGGCCTGCCGGTGTATTCCCTTTACGGAGACACCCGCATTCCCACGCGTTCCATGCTGGACCCGATCGACGTGATGCTGGTGGACCTGCAGGATGTGGGCACCCGGGTCTACACCTTTATGTACACCCTCTCCCACTGCATGGAGGCGGCCCGGCAATACGACAAGAAAATCATCGTCCTGGACCGTCCCAACCCGTTGGGCGGGCTTCGGGTGGAAGGGAACCTGCTCTCCCCGGACTGTTCATCTTTTGTGGGCCGCTACCCCATCCCCATGCGCCACGGCCTGACCATCGGCGAGCTGGCGATCCTGTTCAACACCCGCTTCGGCATCGGTTGCGACCTTGAGGTGGTTTCCATGCGGGGGTGGGAAAGAGCGATGACGTTCAGCCAGACTGGCCTGCCCTGGGTGGCACCGTCGCCCAATCTGCCGACACCGGCGTCGGCCATGGTCTATCCGGGCCAGGTGATCTGGGAAGGCACCAATATCTCGGAAGGCCGGGGAACCACCCTGCCCTTCGAGCTGTTCGGAGCACCGTTTTTAGCACCAGCTCGCCTGCTGGAGCATATTGACACAAACCTGATGATCGGCACTGTACTCAGGCCTGTTGAATTTGAGCCCACGTCCAACAAATGGGCCGGTCATCCGTGCAAGGGGTTTCAAATCCATGTCACCGACCCGGGCGTCTATTCACCCTATGCCCTCTCATTGGCACTCTATCAGGCCATATACCAGACCAGCCCGGACCACTTTGCCTACAAACAGCCGCCTTACGAGTACGAATACAAACGCCTGCCCATGGACTTGATTTTAGGTGACCGCCGGGTCCGTTCTCAGATCGAAGCCGGAACGCCGTTGACGGACATTCTTTCGGGCTGGGAAGCGCCGCTGTCGGCATACACGACGATGATCGAAACGATACATATCTACAAATAAAAGCCCCGAACGGCAGGCCGTTCGGGGCAGCATTTCCAATTTCGGGATGTGGGCGTGTTTATTTTTCGGTTTTCAGCGTCTCAATCTCTTTCTTGAGTTCGTCGATCTCTTTCTTGTACTTCTCGGCATCGTCATCGGCGGCGCCTTCATCAGCGGTATTGTCGTCTTTTTTCCAGGTATCCTTGAGTTCATCGAATCCCAGATAGAGCGCCAGACCACCACCGAGCAACAGCATCACCGGGATCGCCCCGGCCAGAAGTTGAAGAAATTCACCGAACCATACCGACAGGCCGATTAAGCCTAAGACTGCTGCCACTGCCCCACCAATTAACGTTTTCATAGAGAATCGTCCTCCTTCTTGAACCTTTTTGAGTTAGTCAGATAAAATGGCTTCATCGGTCCACCCACGCGCATGACGCTGCAATGGCTCGACGTGCTTGGCGATGATCTTCGTTTTCTCCGGCGGCTGCCGGATGCTTCGTAATTTTTGGAATATCAATGGGATTTCAATTAGATAGCAACTTGGTGGTGACGCTATCAAGTAATATGGCAATACCATAGAAGCCCGAGCAGCGCAAGCATATTTTTCTCCGGTGAATATGGCGTTGCAAAGGGTCAAGGCTTCTGTTATTTTTTCGCAATATCGTCAACGTCCATCCTTCTTGGAACCTTGCATTCTCAAATGATGAACAATCCCAAAAAGCACCCAGTTTCTTCAATTACGCTGAAGATTCACAAGTGGATCGACCGGCTGCTCAAGCATTCACACGACCACTATTTCTGTTACCTGCCGTCTCCCACCGGGATCGTTTCCGCTTTTTTTCTGAATCGCCTGTTCTCAGGGATATTCATGGGCGGCGAACAGGCGGACATCGTTAAAAACATCCCCGATGAGGCGATCATCGTCTATACGACCAAGTATAAGAGCCGCTTCGAATTTCTCTTTGCCCATACCCGGTATCGACAATTGCGTCTGCCGGTACCGATAGTGGCCTTTGACGCCGCCATCTATTTGTGGCAGCCGCTGTCGCGGATATTCCGCATCTGCCTCGCCAACCTGGACGAGCTGGTTCGGCGGCACCGGATCCAAAACCCTTATATCAGTGGTTACTATCAACGCGCCCTTCTCTCATCGGGTTGCGGATTGCTCTCACTGGTTGAAAAAAAAGGGTTCTATCGCCGGTTCATTAAGGAGAAGACCGATCCGCTGAGCTACCTGATCCAGATGCAAAAAGAGATCGACAAGCCCATCTACCTGGTTCCCCAGCTGATGTTTTTCGGCAAAAAGCCCCTGCCTGCCGTTCCCAGCCTGGTAGACACCTTTTTCGGCACGTCGCAACGTCCGGGAAAGATAAGAAAGATCGTCACCCTGATCCGATATCCCGGGAAAATTTTTGTTGAGCTTTCCCAGCCACTGAACCTGAGACAGTGGCTGAGCCAATCCGCACAACCGGACAAAAACGTCGATTACCATGCCCTTCAGCTGCGGCGCCACCTCCTCTTGCAGAACAACCGTCACCGCCAGAGTATCACCGGGCCGATCTTGAAATCCAGCGAAGAGCTGAAAGAATCCATCCTCACCAGCGACCGGATGGGAGCCTTCATCAAGAAACATGCGGCATCCCGGCAGGAACCGATCCATAAGATCCGCAAACAGGCCGATGGTTATCTGGACGAAATTGCCGCACGCTACAGCCCGACCGTGATCCGCATCATGTCATCGGTAGTGGGGTGGATCATCAACTCCATGTTCGACGGTGCCGTCATCGACAGAGCCGGCCTGGCCAAAGTCAAGGCCATCTCCAGAAAAGGGCCGCTGATTCTCATTCCCTGCCACAAGAGCCATATCGACTATCTGATTCTGTCCTACGTGCTTTACCATAACAACATGCCCTGCCCGCACATTGCCGCAGGCAAAAACCTCTCGTTCTGGCCACTGGGGCCTATTTTTCGCGGAGGAGGCGCCTTTTTTCTGAGGCGCACCTTCAAGGGCGCAGTGCTGTATGCCCGGGTCTTTTCCGCCTATATTCATAAACTCCTGGAAGAGGGCTTCCATATCGAACTGTTCATCGAAGGGGGCAGGAGCCGGACCGGCAAACTGCTCATTCCCAAGCTGGGGCTGATCTCCATTCTCTTGGATGCCTATCGCAATGGGGCCTGCGAGGATATGATCTTCGTTCCCGTTTATATCGGCTACGACCGGATCGTTGAAGAACACGCCTACGTTCACGAAGTGGAAGGCGGCAAAAAAGAAGACGAGAACCTCAGCCAGGTGATCCGTGCCCGGCGCTTTTTGAAAAAGCGTTACGGAAAAATCTATATCAATTTCAATGACCCCATCTCTACCCGTGAACTGTTGGCTGACGCCCCGGTGGCCCTGGACCGGATGACCCAAAAAGATATGAATGCGCTCTGCCGCAACCTGGGATGGCGGATCATCAACGCCATCGACAAGCAGACCGTGGTCACTCCTCATGGCCTGGTGGCCGCCGCCGCCTTGAACATTTCCAAGCCCCGCTTCACCCAGGAGGAACTGTTGGAAGCGGTGAATGCTTACCTGACGTTCGCCACCGCCCAGAACGCCAAGCTGGCCGACACGATTATTATCAACCCGGACGGTGCCATGGAATATGCCATCGACCGCTACCTGTCGCGCAAGCTGCTTGAAAAAGCGCCCGGAGACAAAGACCTGCCTGAAGATCAGGTCGACTTTTCGGTGAACATGGCCAAGCGATCACTGCTGGAGTTCTACAAAAACAACTGCATCTCCTATTTCGTGCCGGCGGCATTCACCGCCCTGGCCATCCTGAAAAAAGATGCTTTCCAGTTCAATGCCACCGAACTGCACAACGAGTACCATTTTTTCCAGGATTTCTTCAAATATGAGTTTGCCTTCGATCTGGATCGACCGCCGGTTCACTATGTGAGAAAAACCATCAAATCCTTTATCGATGACGCGATGCTCATGCCCCATCAGACCATACCAGACAGCTACCAGATCACATCCTCGGGCTACCGTAAATTAAAACTGTTTGCCGCCTTTTTGAAGCCTTATTTCCAATCCTACAAGGTGGTGCTCCACTTTTTGAGAACCAACCGCAAGGAAAAGATGGAGACCAAGGACAAACTCAAGAAAATCCAGGGCATTGGCCTCCAGATGATAAAAAACAAGGAGATCGAGCTGATCGAATCGGTCTCCAAGGTCAATTATGCCAACGGTCTGAACTATTTCTCCACCAACGGCATCAGGGATCATGAGAACGAGGCGGCCATCTCGCATTACGAAACGCTCATCCAGACCTACTTGAATCTGTTAGGCCCATGAAAGCGCTGATTCTGGCTGCCGGGTTTGGCACCCGGCTGGCCCCCCACTCCCAGGTCTTTCCAAAGGCCCTGTTCCCGGTTGCCGGCACCCCGGTATTGGGAAGAATGTTGGCCAGCTTGAAACGGGCCGGTTTCACCGCTGTTGCCGTAAACGCCCACCACCTGGCCGATCATATCCGATCCTATCTGGATAAAAACGACTTCGGTATGCCGGTAACCCTGAGCGTCGAACCGGAGATCTTGGGCACCGGTGGCGCCATCCGACAGCTGGCCGGCTTTTGGGACGACGATCCGTTCATGGTGATCAATGCGGATATCGTCACCGACATCGACTTAGCTGAGGTTTGTCGCTGCCACCGGATGGGCGGGGCTCGGGTAACGATGGTCCTGCATGACCGCCCCCCCTTCAACCAGGTGTGGGTGGACAAACAGAATCGAATCGCCGGCTTCGCGCGTTTTTCCGACCCGGCTAACCCTGGCCGCCATCGGAAAATGGCTTTTACCGGCATTCACGTCATGGACGCCGGCATCATCCGGCACATACCCAAAGACGGATTCAGCGACATCATTGCCGTCTACCGGCAAATGCTGGGAGAGGGCCTACCGATTCATGCCCATGTGGTCCACCATCATTACTGGCAGGACATGGGAAGCCCGGATCGCTACCGGGAGGCGGTGGTGGATGCCATGGCCCCGGGCGTATTTCAATCGTCCTTTCCCGGCTACCGGGGCGCCGCCATCCGTTGCCGGAAGCTGACTGGCGATGGCTCCGACCGCGGGTGGTTCCGCCTGACCGCCGGGCCATGCCGGCTGGTCCTGGCTGACCATGGCATCACCACCACTCTGCCGGGCAGCGAGGTCAACGCCTTCGTCAGGATCGGCGCCCACCTCCGCGCCTGCGGACTGCCGGTGCCACGCATACACGCCCATGACGGGTTCAGTGGACTGGTGTTCCTGGAAGATCTGGGTGACAACCACCTTCAGCAGGTGGTGCGACGAGCCCCGGACGGCAGCGGCATTGAAACGCTTTACCGGAAGATCATCGACACCCTCTTCGACCTGACGAAAAAGGCCGCAGACGGCTTCGACCCGGGCTGGACCTGCCAGAGTCCGGCCTACGACAGTGCGCTAGTGCGGGATAAGGAGTGCCGTTATTTCGTAGACGCCTTTTTAAACGGCTACCTGGAGTTGGGGGTGGACGATGAGGACCTGGCTACGGAATTCGACCACCTGGCCACGAGCGCTATCCGTCACGGCTTGACCGGGTTGATTCACCGGGACTTTCAATCCCGCAATGTAATGCTTAAAGACGGGCGACACTATCTCATCGACTTTCAGGGAGCGCGTATCGGCCCGATCCAGTACGACGTGGCTTCTCTGCTGATCGATCCCTATGCAGGATTGGCGCCGGACCTTCGACAACGGCTGTTGATGTATGCCGCCGAACAGGGGGAACGGCGTTTGAACTGCCCCCCGGACCGATTCATTCGGGGCTATCGCTACTGCGCCGTCACCCGGAATCTTCAGATGCTGGGGGCCTTTGGGTTCTTGAGCCGGGTCAAGCAAAAAGAGGCCTTCGCACGCTGGATCCCCGCAGCGGCAGGCATGCTGTCCGGCCACATCCATGACGCTGATCAAAAGGCCTTTCCCAAACTCACCGCCATTGCCAAAAAAATCGGTTTGGGATAACTGGGGTAATCGTCGCCGGGCCGATCAACTGCGATGCCCCATCAAAAAAAGGACGGAACACGATGAAACCAGTAAGAGTAATGATCAACGGCCTGCCGGGAAACGTCGCCTCGATCATCGCGGGCCATGCCTTGGATGATCCCCGACTCACCCTGATTCCCCACTCCCTCACCGGTCCGGAGATCCAAGCCGACCGCCACACCATCTCCGGGACGGTCTTCGAACTCATCCGGCCATCCGACCGCGACAAGAAAATCGATCGGCTGGTCGAGACGCACGGGGATTTCATCAGCGTGGATTTCACCCACCCCTCGGCCGTTAACGCCAACGCCGACTTTTACTGCAACCAGGGCCTGCCGTTTGTCATGGGCACCACCGGCGGCAATCGGGAGATGCTGATCCGCACCGTGGTCGATTCAACCGTCTGCGCAGTCATCGCACCCAACATGGCCAAGCAGATTGTCGGGTTTCAGGCCATGATGGAATACGCGGCCAGCACCTTTCCCGGTATTTTCAGCGGCTACTCGCTGACCGTCCGCGAAAGCCACCAGGCCGGCAAGGCGGATACCAGCGGCACGGCCAAGGCCATGGTCGCCTGTTTCAACCGCATGGGTGTTGACTTCTCGCCGGAAGCGATCGCCAAGGAACGGAACCCGGAAATACAACGCGCGCAATGGGGAATTCCCGAGGCTTATCTGTCCGGACATGGATGGCACACCTATCGGTTGACCTCTCCGGACAATACCGTTGTCTTTGAATTCCAGCACAACGTCAACGGCCGCGACATTTATGCGGAGGGCACCGTGGACGCCGTTTGTTATCTTGATCGAAGAATGAAGGCGGGCGAAACCGGCCGGGTGTTTAGCATGATCGATGTGCTCAAAACATGATGCCCGTCAAAGGGCGCCATTTCATAGCAATCCGGCATTGATGTAAATTTGAGGTAAAGTCGGCGGGAAAGTGGCCGATTATAATCCTGTGCGTCCAACCACCGGGAAACGCCCAACGCCGAATAACCGTGCAAACAATCAATGAAACCGGCAGGATCGGTCGCCCGAAAACACAATCAACCAATGGATGGGGGGAAAATGGACGTCAAGTACATCAATCCATTTATCAAGGCGGTTAAAAAACTGTTCAACACCATGATCGACGTGCCCTTCAAGCTGGGCACACCCAGCCTGAAGAAAGGCAACATACCGGAATATGAGATCAGCAGCATCATCGGCCTTTCCGGAACGGTGACCGGTTGCGTGGTGATCAACCTGTCCAAGGAAATTGCCCTTCAGCTGGTGTCGGCACTGATCGGTGAGGAGGTCAGCGAACTGGATGACGACTGCACCGACGCCATCGGCGAAATTGCCAACATGATCGCCGGCAATGCCAAGACCGATTTCCCCTCCGCCGGCACCTCCATCAGCGTGCCCAGCGTAGTGGTAGGCAAGCACAAGGTCTCCTATCCGTCCGGCCTGCCCATCATTGCCATCCCCTGCATCACCGACAGAGGCGAGCTGGTCATTGAAGTGGCGCTTAAAGAAAACAGCTGAACCACCCATCGGTTCCCCGGTCCGTTTTAACCCGTGCAAAGTACAGAACCCGGAGAAAAAAACATCCGCCCGGCCATGACAGCCCACGCGGATGTTTTATTTTAGGCCCTATCGAAGAAAAACGATCGGGGTAAATGAATCCACTCAATCATGCCCGGCGCCGCCATGTGAATGCCGGATATCGATCAAAAGAACAATATCCGGTCTTGGCCATGCATCGCCACGAGGCCTTCTTCTGACATCTGAAACCAGGCTGCAACACTCAGGGCCTATCCCAGTTGGATCAACTCACCCGCTTTTTCAAGTGCCTGGGGCAGATTCTGAGGCTGGGTGCCGCCGGCCTGGGCCATGTCCGGCCGACCGCCTCCGCCGCCACCCACCACGCCGGCAATCTGTTTGATCATGTCGCCCGCATGGAACCGGGGATTGAGGTCCTTGGTCACGACAACGATCAGCAGCGCCTTGCCATCGGTCTCACACCCCAGGACCACGATGCCAGAGCCGATGCGGTCCTTGAACCGGTCGGCCAGATCCCTCAGGGCGGACGGCTTGTCGACGGTCACCTGCTGGATGATCGCTTTAACCCCATTGATCTCGAGAATCTGATCACCGCTGCCGTCTGCCTGCATTTCGGCCAATCGGGTTTTGAGCCGCTCGGTTTCTTTTTCCCGGTTTTTCAGCAATATCATGGTCGACTCGACCCGTTGGACCACCGCTTCGGGTTTGTCTTTGACCAAGTGACTCAACTGCTGGAGAATCCGGCTGGTCTTTTGCACATGGTCCAGCGCTGCCCTGCCGGTGAGCGCCTCGATTCTTCTTACGCCTGATGCGACGCTCGCTTCGGAAATAATTTTGAACAATCCGATGTCGCCGGTGCGCCCGGTATGGGTGCCTCCGCAAAGCTCACGGCTGAAGGTGTCCAGGGCCACGACACGAACCCGGTCTCCGTATTTTTCCTCGAACAGGGCCGTGGCGCCGGATTGCATGGCATGGTCCATATCCATCTCATCGACAGTCACGGGAACGTTCTGCCGGATACGCTGGTTGACGAAGATTTCAATGCGCTCCAGCGCCTCGGAATCGATCTGGGAAAAATGGGTGAAGTCGAAGCGCAGCCGATCCGCCGCCACCATGGATCCGGCCTGCTTGACATGGTCCCCGAGTTCGTGCCGAAGGGCCGCATGAAGGATATGCGTGGCCGTGTGGTTAATGGCCACGGCGGCACGCCGGTCGCTATCCACGGTGAGCATGACGGTCTGGCCGTTTTCCAGGCGGCCGGATTGCACCTGCCCTTTGTGAATAATGATACCGGTGGGATCTTTGACGGTATCGGTGACCGTCATGGTCAGGCCGGGGGCCGTGATGGTCCCCTGATCGCCGACCTGGCCGCCGGCTTCTCCGTAAAAGGGCGTGACCGTGGTCACTACCTCCACCGCGGCTCCCGCATCGGCAGCATCGACCCCTTGGTTGTCCTGGACAATCAGCAGCACGCGTGCTTCGCAAGCCAGGGTGCCATACCCCACAAATTCAGGTTTTTCGCCCGAGGCGCTCAATTGGCGGTAGGCATCGGAAATGCCGGCAAAGGCGATCTTGGATCGGGACTGCCGGCGCTGTTCGTCCATGCGTTTTTCGAAACCGTCGGTGTCCAAAGCCATGCCCTCGTCTCTGACCACATCGCGCACGATATCCACGGGAAACCCGAACGTATCGTAAAGCTTGAAGATCAAGTCACCGGGAACCCGGGTGTCGCCCTTGGCCCGGATCTCCGCCAGGGAATCGTTTAACACCCGCAGTCCGTTGTCCAGCGTTTCCGAGAAACGGAGCTCTTCGTTTTCGATGACGTTGGTTATAAAGGCCGAGGCCGTCTTGAGGTCCGGGTAGGCCGGCACCATGATGTCAAACACCACCCGGGCGGTTTCGTGGAGAAACGGCTGGGTCAGGCCGATGTTGCGGCCATAGCGGATGGCCCGCCGCATGATCCGGCGCAGCACGTATCCCCTGCCCTCGTTGGACGGCAGCACGCCGTCGCCGATCAGAAAAGCCGCAGCCCGGCTGTGGTCGGCGATCACTTTCATGGCCACGTCGTCGGACTCGACCCGGCCGTATGATTTATTGGCCAGCGCTTCGGTGCGCTCGATGATGGGATAAATCAGATCGGTATCATAGTTGGTGTTAACATTCTGAACCACCGAGGCCATTCGCTCCAAGCCCAGGCCCGTATCGATGCTGGGCTTGGGCAGGGGCGTCATGGTGCCCGACGAATCGCGGTTGAACTGCATGAAGACCAGGTTCCAGATTTCCAGAAACCGGTCGCAGTCGCAGGCCACATCGCAGTCGGGCCGGCCACAACCGTGTTCCGCTCCCCGGTCCAGGTGAATCTCGCTGCAGGGACCGCAAGGACCGGTGTCACCCATGGCCCAGAAGTTTTCCTCCTCCCCCAGGCGTATCATCCGCGATTCGGGGATGCCGATACGTTGGTGCCACAGGTCGTATGCCTCGTCGTCATCCAGGTAGACCGACGCCCAGAGCTTTTCCGCCGGCAGCCCATATCCGTTGGTCAACAGATCCCAGGCGAAATCCACGGCCTTCTCCTTGAAATAGTCGCCAAAGGAGAAGTTGCCCAGCATCTCGAAAAAGGTGTGGTGCCGGGCCGTATAACCCACATTCTCAAGGTCGTTGTGTTTGCCACCTGCCCGGACACACTTTTGAGAGGTGGTCGCGCGGACATAGTCGCGCTTCTCCTCACCCAGAAACGTGCGTTTGAACTGCACCATTCCGGCATTGGTGAACAGCAGCGTCGGATCGTCCTGGGGAATCAGGGAAGAACTGCGAACCACCCGGTGGCCGTGTTTCTGAAAATAGTCGAGGTAAAGCTGTCGAATCTCGTTGCCGGTCATAACCGTCTCCTAAGGGATCCATCGCGGCACCCGGGCCATACGGTCTGGCCCGGCGGCTCAGCGTCTGTTTATTTGTCTGTTTTTTCGGTTTTCGATTCTGATTTGGGCTTCAGCAGGCCCACGGCCTCCCTTACCTTCACGTCCACGGTCTCGAAGAGGTCGGGGTTCTCCTGGAAAAATTTTTTCACGTTTTCGCGCCCCTGGCCGATGCGCTCGCCATTGTAGGAATACCAGGAACCGCTTTTGTCGATGATGCCGGCGTTGACGCCCACATCCAGCAAGTCGCCGGATCGCGAGATCCCCTCGCCGTACATGATGTCGAACTCCGCCTCTTTAAACGGCGGGGCCATTTTGTTTTTGACCACCTTCACCCGGGTTCGGTTCCCCACGACATCCTGTCCGTCCTTGATGGCGCCGATGCGACGGATGTCCAGCCTAACGGAGGAATAGAATTTCAGCGCATTGCCGCCGGTGGTGGTCTCCGGGTTGCCGAACATCACGCCGATCTTCATGCGGATCTGGTTGATGAAGACCACCGAAGTCATGGTCTTTCCGATGGTCCCGGTCAGTTTCCGCAACGCCTGGGACATGAGGCGGGCCTGCAGTCCCATGTGCGAATCACCCATCTCTCCCTCGATCTCCGCCCGGGGCACCAGGGCGGCCACACTGTCGATCACCATCACGTCGATGGCGCCGCTGCGCACCAGCATATCGGCGATTTCCAGGGCCTGCTCACCGGTGTCGGGCTGGGAGACCAGCAGTTCATCGCAGTTTACGCCGAGTTTGCGGGCATAGACGGTGTCCAGGGCATGTTCGGCGTCGATAAAGGCGGCGATGCCACCCTGTTTTTGCGCGTTGGCCACGGCATGAAGGGCCAGGGTCGTCTTTCCCGATGACTCGGGACCGAAGATTTCGATCACGCGGCCGCGGGGCAGTCCGCCGATGCCCAGGGCCCGGTCCAGTTCGATGGATCCGCTGGAGATCACGGGAATATCGACGACGGGGCGCGCCCCCAGTTTCATGATGGCGCCCTTACCGAACTGGCGCTCGATCTGTCCCATGGCGGAATCTACCGCCTTGGTTTTATCAGCTGAAATGGCCATGCAATCCTCCCAGGTTGGTAACAGGGTGAAAAAAACATTTATGAACACCGCCCGCACGATTTTGCCGGCAGGCCCGTTAGACGATTCTCGGTTTGCTCAACGCTGTGTGTCGATCCGCCGGATCGATACGGTTTTCCTGAACAGCCAGGTTTTTATACCGCCAGGGGCGATGTGTGCAGCAGGGTGTATTCTGGCCCTGTCGGTTTAAGCATGCTTTTAAAGAGCATCAGCCGATCCACCCGGAAAAATTCTGAGGTAACCGCTTTCAGGGGTTCCAGGGCGGCGCCGATCAATTGCGCATCGATCCGCCTGCGGATCCGGCCGATGGTCAAGTGTCCGGCAAAACCACGGGATTCCCTTTCGAACCCCACCGATTCCAAGCCGGATTCAAGGGTTGCCTGAACCGCTTTCAACCGGTCGAGATCACCCGCCAGTCCAACCCAGAGCACCCGTGCGCGGCGCAGATTCGGGAAAACACCCACCCCTTTTGCGGTCAGCGAGAAAGCAGTTGTCATGCCGGCGGCGGCGTCCATCCGGGCGGCAATTTCAGTTACCCGCGACGGCTCGACATCCCCAAGAAACTTCAGGGTCAAATGAATGTTCTTCCCCGCCACCCAGCGGATATTGCTTACGGGCAGCTGGAGTCGCGCCTGAATCTTCATCAAAAAAGCCGCCACCGCCTCGGGAATCGGCGCGGCCACAAAGGCGCGGACGGTCTGTGGCATGGTGGCTCCTTTGTATCCCGTTGTCCGGCATGGAAGGCCGCCAACGTGAAAATCAGGCCGCAGGAAGGGTAAACTGGGGCGTGCCCAATTCAAATGTACCCGCTGCAATCCACTGTTTCAGCGTGTCGGCAATCTGTCGGGCCTTCACCATGCTGGAGAGCGGAACGGTCGGCACCTTCTTCCCCTTGACGGTGATTACCCCGCTTTTAAGCTCGGCATAGCTGACCTGTCCGAGATTGCTTGATTTACCCGCGGGGTAGTCGTTGCCGTAGTCCACAATCTGGGTGAACAGCTCAGCGTCCGAAACCGCTGTGAATCCGGCCATCTCCTCGTCCAGTATCGGGATGGGGACACCCAGTCCCACCGCCAACGAGCACCCGTAACCCTGGATGCTGACGCCGACCAGCCAGTCCGGGCTCATCTGTTGCAGGTCTCCCATCACCCACAGGGTGCCTGCCGGGGACAACGGTGTGCCATTGGTGGCCCGCTTGACCCCGGGCCGGTGCTGGGTGCCGTGCCAGGTGACATAGCCGACGCCGCCTCCCAGAAAAATACGTGTACCCAGCCCGATGGTCCGGTAAAAGGGGTCGTTGAACAGCGGGCTCAACTGGCCGGCCGAGCAGTAGTTGGCGTTGCCGGCCCTGGGTTTAAGCGCCCCCATGTAGGTGTAGACGGTTTTGTTGGTAAGATTCACCGCGCAGTTGTAGTTCTGATAGGCATTCCTGGGGTTGCACAGCGTAGCCTGGGGTAACGATTTGAGCGAAACGAGCTTCTCATATTCCCGGCTGGGATAGCAGTCCGTTCCGTAGGCGGTGGCCTTGATATGCATCTTCTTGCCCGCCACCAGGTCCTGGATGACGTGGCCGCCGCCGTAAAGAAATTCACCGGGATAGACCTTGTTCAGTGGATCGTCTTCACACGGCTCGGTAGCCCCGATATAGCAGTCCACCGCGGCGATGCCCCCGTATGCGGGCACATTGTTGATCCACACCTTGGCCGCTTTGGTGCCGGGTGTCGAGTGTCCGAAATTGATGAATGCGCCCGACGAGCACATGGGAGCGAAGGTCCCCGTGGTCACCACGTCCACCTGTTGGGCAGCCTCGATCGGACCCTTGTCCGCGACGATGTCGATCATCTCTTCGGCCGTGACGACAACCACGTCGCCGGCCCGGATTTTATCGTTGATCTGTTGAACCGTTTTCTGAACCTTAAAGCGTGCCATGCCGCCGCCTGCTCCTATCGGGGTCCCGCGTCATCGATTTTGGCGCTGATGTTGTTTGTGATCCATTCGCCGTCCCACCACTCCACCGGATTGACATAGGTCTGGTGAATCAGGGTGCCGTAGTGCAGGTGGTCGCCGCCCGCCAGGCCCGTCAGGCCGGTTTTGCCGATGGGATCACCCTTGTTGACCATCTGCCCGACGGCGACATCGATATGACTCAAATGCGAGTAGAGGGTGAACAGCCCGAACCCGTGGTCGAGAATGATGGTGTTGCCATAGATGCCCTGGTCTCCCGTGAATGCCACTTTCCCGCGGTTTGCCGCCGGTACCGGGGAATGCGCCGTAGACGCCAGGTCGATCCCCATGTGCACCTGGCGGTCGATCACTTTGCCTCCGTAGAAATAGGTGCGGTGGTCGGCGAAACGGGCACGGTTGGCAGATCGGGGAAGCCGCAAAAAAGGCCCGTCCCAGAGGATTTCCTTTTCCGACTGCTGGGTGATTCGGTATATCGCCTCGGTATCCTGGCGCCGCAGTTCACGGTTGACCTTCAGGAAAAGATCGGCCCGGCTGCCGCCCGATGATTCGGGAAAGTAGCGTTCGAAATCGGGCATTTTTTCATTAAAAAAGGCGTCGGACAGATTGATCGCGTCCTTTCTGAAGGACCGGGTATTGATGTGATACACCAGGCCGGCCGTCGCCCGGTTGCCGGCAAAGTCTTCAGCAGCAACGGCCAGACGCGTTTCCTTGCCTTGTTGATAATCCAGGGCGAAGAAGGCCATGTAGACGGACGGGTCCTTGAAATAACCGGCATATCCGGGGAAAAACAGATCGCCCACGCTCACCCCGCTGACCGGGCAGTCTTCCGACAGCCGGTATATCGCCGCCCCACTGCCGCCCTGATTGATATTGTGGGAGCGGCTGATCAACTCGATCGACGGCGCCTTGGTGTCGATCTGGATCTCCTTTTCCAGGTAAACCCGGTTGCCTTTCCCCCATTTGCGCAGCGAATAATCCCAGGCCACGACGCGGATGACGCCCTTTCCGTCGGCAAGCCCCATGGACTGGGGGGAGACCGGCGCTTTCACCTGCACCGACTTTTCCTTGCCGCCAGCAAAAAAACCGGCTGAAGGAAAGGTTCGCTGCAGGATCTCCACCTCCCGGCCCTCGACCAGCAGGCCCATCCAGACTTTGCGGATACCGCTTCCGGTGTCATCGACATGGATGGTAACGGTCCGCGTGGCGCCGATAAAAGGCGACTCGAGTTCGATTTCCAGTGCGGGCGCCGATCCTTCCATCCGGATGATGGCCAGCCATACGGCGGGAACACTGATCAGCAGCGCAACAGTCACCACCAGGATCGGTCTGAGCGAGCTTGCTTTTTTATTCAACGGATGCTTTCCTTTCGGCGCGGTACTTTAGCCGTCTATTGAATTGGGGACAATACCAGTTAAGCCACCGGTAATCAAGGCAAAGTTTTTCGCATCTTGACTTTTTAACATCCCGAGGATACATAATAAAACATGATTCCAATTCTCTTGAAAGATGACACTGAATGAAAACGGACAGTCCTTTTTTCCTGGTCAGCGGGCCGTGCGTCATCGAAGACGAGGCCGTCACCCTGCGCATCGCCGACCGGCTCAAAGTGCTGACGGACAATCTCGGCATTCCATTTACCTTCAAGGCCTCCTATGACAAGGCCAACCGGACCGCCATCACCTCTTTCCGGGGGCCGGGCATTCAGGATGGCCTGCGCGTACTGGCCAAGGTCAAAGAAACCCTTGGTGTGCCGATCCTCTCCGACGTCCATCGCATCAGCGAAGTTGCGGCGGCCGCCCAGGTGCTCGATGTCATCCAGATCCCGGCCTTTCTTTGCCGCCAGACCGACCTGCTCCTGGCGGTCGCAAAAACTGGAAAACCGGTGAATGTCAAGAAAGGCCAGTTCCTGGCCCCTTGGGATATGGTCAATATCGTCGAAAAGATTCGTTCGGTATCCAGCATCCAACCCATGATCACCGAGCGTGGCGTCATGTTCGGATACAACAACCTGGTCGTGGATTTCAGGGGGATCCAGATCATGCAGCAAACCGGTTGTCCGGTTGTATTCGACGCCACCCACAGTGTTCAATTGCCCGGCGGCGCGGGAACCCATTCCGGCGGCCAGCGTGAGTTTGCCCCGGTACTGGCCCGGGCAGCCATGGCGGCCGGTGCCGACGGTGTTTTCCTGGAAGTCCATGAAGACCCGGACAACGCCCTTTGCGACGGCCCCAATTCACTCCCTCTGGACCAGTTGCCCGCTCTGCTGGTCCAGCTTAAAGCCATCAAAGCCGCCCTGGCCGCCTGACATCATCCCATGATCGACACCCGCCTGAAACAAATTGCTTTGATCCTTCTGGATGTGGACGGTGTCCTCACCGCCGGCCAGGTGATTTACAACGACAGCGGCCAGGAAACCAAGGTGTTTCACGTGCGCGACGGGCTGGGCATCCGCATGCTGATCGAAGCGGGCCTCACGGTGGGCATCGTCACCGGCCGCCGTTCCATGGCACTGGTTCACCGGTGCAAAAACCTGGGCATCGAGCTGCTCAAAGACGGTATCCGCGACAAGGCTGCCGCCCTTGAAGAAATCCTGGAAGAAACCGGCGTGGCGGCCTCGGAGACGGCCTTTGTGGGAGACGACCTGCCGGATTTGCCCATCATGCACCGGGTGGGCGTGCCCATTGCCGTCGGGGATGCCCACGAACGGGTAAAACAGGCCGCCCTGATGACCACTCGGGCACGGGGGGGGTGTGGAGCAGTTCGTGAAGTCAGCGAGCGGATCCTGCAGGCCAAAGGCGTTTGGGAACCCTTGGTCAAAAGGATGTTCTCATGAAAAATCGCCGCCTGATCCAGCGCGTATTGCTGAGTATCGTCGTACTGGCGCTGGCCGGCACGACTGTCGTCTTTGTCGGGTATCGCCGGATGACCCGCAGCCCGGAAATGCTGCTGGACCTGGTTAAGGATGAAGCGGACATGCAGCTCAACAGGATTCGCCAGACCGCCATGAAAAACGGTGTTCGGGAGTGGCGGCTGGAAGCGGACTCGGCAACCCTTCTGGAAAAAGAGAAGACCATGGTGCTGGCCGGTCCGGATGTAGAGTTTTTCATGGATGATGGGGACCACGTGCACCTGACCGCCAAACAGGGGACGATTTACACGGACTCCAGCCGCATGAAGGTCTCGGGGCAGGTGTCGGCCAACACCCGCCTTTACCGGTTCCAAACCGACGCGCTCGACTACGACCCGGCCGCACGGGAGCTTCGCGCCGATACACCGGTGACCCTCTCCGGCGAGTCGTTCACCCTGCGCGCCGATACGATGACCATGGACCTGGAAACCAGTATCACCCGTTTCGAAGGCGGTGTGGAAGGAACCATCAGTGAAGATTTTCAGCTTTAGACACACCACCGGCGTTGTGCTGCCGATACTGCTTTGCCTGGTGCTGTTGTCCCCGCTGCCCCCCCGGGCTGCGGAAACAGCCAATCCGGAGGCAAAGAAAATCCAAATCTCGGCAGACCGTTTCATATCCGACACAGCCAACAACAATGCCGAGTTTATTGGAAATGTGCGGGCCAAACAGGGCGAGACCCTGATCAACGCGGACAGCCTCAAGATTTTTTTTTCCGGTGGCGCGGAAGGTGGAAGCGCTTCACCTGCGCAATCCCTGCAAAAGCTGGTGGCCACTGGAAATGTGGAAATTAAATTCGACAATAGGCTTGCCGTCGCCCGGCAGGCAGTATATATAACAGCACAGCGCATGCTGATCCTGACCGGTCCGGGAGCCCGGGTGACCAGCGGCGACAATACCGTCACCGGCGAAACCATTACCTTCTACCGGGATGATGGACGGTTCACCGTCGAAGGTGGATCCAGCGGTCGCGTCAACGCCATCATCCTCCCGGAAGACTCAGGATTGGAATAGCCCGTGAACATGCACCCCGGGGGAAACAGCTGATGGCGGCCTTGTCTGTTCGTGAACTGGTCAAGGTCTACCGGGGCAGGAAAGTGGTGGACCGGGTCAGCCTGAACGTGGAAAGCGGACAGGTGATCGGTCTGCTGGGACCGAACGGTGCGGGTAAGACCACCACGTTCTATATGACCGTGGGGTTGATCAAGCCCGACAGCGGCCAGGTTTTTCTTGATGATAAGGACATCACCGAATACCCCATGCATATCCGGGCACGGACAGGGGTCGGATACCTGCCCCAGGAGGCGTCCATCTTCAGGAAACTGACCGTCCGCCAGAACATCCTGGCGATTCTGGAGACCCTGCCCCTGTCACGCCAGCAGCGCCATGACCGCACCGACCGCCTGCTGGATGAGTTGGGCATCGACCACGTGGCGGAATCAAGAGCGGCGGTCCTTTCCGGTGGCGAGCGTCGCCGACTGGAAATCACGCGGGCCCTGGCTACGGACCCGGCCTTCATGTTGCTGGACGAGCCCTTTGCCGGCGTCGACCCGCTGGCGGTGATCGACATTAAAAAGATCATCGCCCACTTGAAGAACCGGAACATCGGTATCTTGATATCCGATCACAACGTGCGGGAAACGCTGGGGGCGTGTGATTCGGCATTTATTTTGAGCGACGGCAAAGTGATCGAAACCGGAACACCCGAGCAGATTGCTTCCAGCACCATCGCCAGACGAATTTATTTGGGAGACGAATTCAGACTCTAAGATGGCAATTGAACTCAGACAACAACTCAAACTGACCCAGCAGCTCATCATGACGCCGCAGCTCCAGATGGCGATCAAGCTGCTACAGCTGTCCCGTCTTGAACTGGTGGACACGATCAGACAGGAACTGGAAGAGAACCCCACCTTAGAGGAGATCCAGGAGACCCCCGACAAATCCAAGGATAGCGAACCCGAAGAGGCGCCTGCCGCCGCCGAAGAAGAAGCCCGTGAAGTAACCATCGACGAGAAGATCAATGACGAAATCGACTGGAGCAATTACATCGACGAGTATAACTCGCCGGGAAAGGTCAATTTCGAATCTGAAAGCCGGGAAGCGCCCCAATACGAGGCATTCGTCTCATCCAAGGAGTCACTCAGCGATCACCTGCTATGGCAGCTGTTGATGCTGTCTCCCACCGATATCGAAAAGCAGGTCGGCAGCCTGATTATCGGCAGCCTCAACCCTGACGGATACCTGCAATTGTCCGTCGAAGAGCTGTCTCAACAAAGCGGCGTTTCCATCGAAATGGTGGAAGATGTCCTGGAAACCATGCAGTCCTTCGATCCGGTGGGCATTTGTGCCAGGGACCTGCGGGAGTGCCTCCTGCTTCAGGCTCAGCATCTGGATCTGGAAAACAGCCTGGTGGTAGACATCATTTCCGACCACCTGAAAAATCTGGAAAACAAGAATTACAAAGCCATTTGCAAGGCCCTGAAGGTCAAACTGAAAGAGGTCATTGCCGCGGTCAACGTTATCCGCGCACTTGAACCCAAGCCGGGGAGACAGTTCACCGAAGAGACGCCCCACTATATCATCCCGGATATCTACGTCCACAAGAGTGAGGGCGAATTTGTCATCGTCCTTAACGACGACGGCATGCCCAAACTTCGGGTCAATCCTTTTTACAAGCGGGCCATCACTAAAAAAAACGAGGTCAGCGCAAATGCCAAGGAATACATTCGCGACAAGATGCGATCCGCGGCCTGGCTGATCCGCAGCATTCACCAGCGTCAGAAAACCATTTACAAGGTAATGGAGAGTATCCTGAAATTTCAGCGGGATTTCTTCGAAAAAGGCGTGACCCATTTAAAACCCATGGTGCTCAGGGATGTGGCCGAAGATATCGGCATGCACGAATCCACCATCAGCCGGGTGACGACCAATAAATATGCCCACACCCCCCAGGGGATCTACGAGCTCAAATATTTTTTCAACAGCTCCATCAAACGGGTTTTTGGCGAGGACATCGCCTCGGCCAGCGTGCAGGCCAAAATTAAAAAGATCATCGAAGGGGAAAACCCGAAGAAACCTTACAGCGACAGCAAGATGGCCGAAATGCTCAAAACTGACAATATCGACATCGCCCGTCGCACGGTGGCCAAATACCGGGAGATGATGGGCATTCTGTCCTCCAGCAAACGAAAGGAGTTCTGATGGTTTGCCCGGAAGCAGGCCACGGTTTTCTCGTCCCGCCTGTAATAAAACCGGCGGGAGGGCGTATCTGAAACCGGTTGACCGCCCTCTGCCGACCGGCATTCCCAAAAGGAGGCACCGACCATGAACACATCCGTCAGATTCAAGAACCTCGAACCCTCCGATGCCCTCAAATCATATGTCACCGAAAAACTGAACCGGATGGAAAAATACTTCAACGGCCCGGCCGAAGCCAATGTGGTCCTGTCCATTGAAAAATTTCGCCACAGTGCTGAAATCAATATCATGGGAGACCGGCTGATCATCAACGGCAAGGAGGAGACCGAGGAGATGTATTCGGCCATCGATATGGTGCTCGACAAGTTAGAGGGACAGATAAAAAAGAGCAAACAGAAAAGTCGGAAATACCGATCCAAGGAAAAAACCGGAGCCATGACATCCGAACGGATAGGCGATGTGGACGGTGACCAACCCCGGGTACGGGTCCACCATATCGAATTCAAGCCAATGGACGTTGACGAGGCGGTGATGCAGATGGACCTGATAAAAGACAATTTCCTGGTGTTCACCAATGCCCGCACGGAATCGGTCAACGTCCTGTACCGGCAAAAAGACGGAAACTACGGACTGATCCAGCCGCGGGCATAGCATGGGTTGACAGCATCCGGGTAGCGGAAACGATTACCTTCGACAAAAAAACAGCGGTCAGGCGGGCAAATGGAACCGATGAAGAACCCAGGGAAGCGAGTATCACGGTTTCTCGACTGCCACCAGACAGCGTTCGGTTGCCAACGATACTAACAGCGCGAAGTTGCCGGATCCAGTGAGACAGCGATGAAAATATTAGATGTGCTCGACAAGGAAGCGATCCTCATCGATCTTCAATCCAAGGACAAAATTGGTATTTTGAATGAACTGGTCACCCCTGCCGCACAGATTACCGGCATCGACCACAACGAGATGGTGCGGGTCTTGATGGAGCGGGAACGGTTGGGTAGCACCGGCATTGGCGGCGGCATTGGCATTCCCCACGGTAAACTCAAAGACCTTGACAGACTGGTTCTGGGATTTGGCTTGAGCCGAAAGGGTGTGGATTTCGAGTCCATGGACGGTCGCCCCACCCACTTGTTTTTCCTGCTTATCACCCCCGAACACTCAACCGACCTTCACCTTAAACTGCTGGCCCGCGTATCCCGGCTGCTTAAAAAAGAGCCGCTAAAAGCGTTGATGATGAAAGCCACCAGCGCTGATGAAATCATCGCCATCATCGGTGAGGACGATGACGATTTTTAGCTGCAAACCGGGCATCCGCCGTCATCTCCTTGCCTCATAATCATTTTACGAGAACCGCGTTGTGAAACGGACCCCCATCACCATTGTCACCGGAAGATCCGGTTCCGGAAAAAGTACGGCGCTGGCCGCCTTCGAAGATTCTGGGTACTATTGCGTGGACAACATGCCCGTCGCCCTGTTGCCCGGGTTCCTGAATCTATCATTGGACCATGCCGACGCGTTCACCAGTTTGGTATTCGGTATGGATCTTCGGGAAAACAGCTTTATCCGGCAGTATGAATCCATCCTCGACACACTGACAGGAATGGGCTTTCACTTTCGGATCATTTTTCTCGAAGCTGAAGAAAAAACCCTGCTGAGACGCTACAGCCAGACGCGCCGGCGGCACCCCCTGGCGCGGGAAAAAAGTATCCGCCATGCCATTCGATCAGAAAAGACCATCCTGGCATCGCTGCGTCGCAAAGCCGATCAAATTATCGACACGACGGATCTGAATGTCCACGACCTTAAATCCATCATCCGGAAAATTGCCACCGAAGGCACTGATGACGGCGCCATGAACGTCCAGGTGGTCTCATTTGGATACAAACACGGGCTCCCGGGTCATGCCGATCTGGTCATGGATGTCCGTTTTCTGAAGAACCCCTATTTTGATCCGGCACTTCGGCCGTTGAACGGAAAAACAGAAAAAATTCGATCTTTTGTCTTGAATAGTGACCAAACCTGTTTATTTTTACAGAAATATTTCGATCTGCTGGACTTGTTGATTCCCCAATATGAAAATGAAGGTAAATCATACCTCACCATTGCCGTCGGTTGCACAGGAGGTCGTCACCGCTCCGTCGTGATCGCCGAACAATTGTGTGATCACATTACGGCATTGGGTCGTAAAACGGAACTGACCCATCGCGACATCAACAAATCCCAATGACCATGAGGATGACATCCGGTTCCGTGATCCCCATTCACCCGATGAAAGACAGGCAGACATGATTGGCGTTTTAGTGGTTACCCATTGCCGGCTCGCAGAAGCATTACTGGAGGCGGCGGAGTTTATCCTTGGCGAACGACCCGAGGCCATGGCCCCCGTATCCATCGATTTGAACGAAAACGCGGATAAGTTGCGCAAGAAAATTGCCGATGGCATTAAACAATTGAAAAGCGACGACGGGATTCTGATTCTTACGGACATGTTCGGAGGAACGCCATCCAACCTGAGCTATTCGTTTCTCGAGGAGGGACGCATAGAAGTGATATCCGGGGTCAATCTACCCATCCTGATCCGGGCGGCAAGCGCCCGGAAAAATCAGAACCTTTCGGAATTGGCAGCCAACCTCGAATCATTCGGCAAAAAAAGCATCTCCCTGGCCAGCGGCATCTTGAAAGGGAACAAAAGAGGTTGACCGCCGGACTGGCGGTTGCGGCCCGGACACCGACGTCCGTCACTTCGGAAAACAGCATGGCGAATGCCGATCCTCATTTTTTGGTTCCTTTTATCTTCTTGGGGCCGGCTCGCACGTGTCAGCAGGTAAGTTGGCTGGCCCGGAATAACCCGTGCACCGTTCCACTGGATGAATCACTCTAGTAACCGCGGCTTTCGTGAGCCGTTCATTATCGACTTTTTTCGTTAACCTTAAAGGAGGGCAGGATGAGCATAAAAATCGGCATCAACGGATTTGGCAGAATCGGTCGTGTGGTTTTCCGGGCCGCCATGAACCATCCGGACGTGGAAGTCGTGGCAATCAATGACCTGACTGACGCTGCAACCATGGCGCACCTGCTGCAATATGATTCCGTGCATGCCAAGCTCGAAATGGAAATCAAAGCCAAAGACGGTGCCATCGACGTCAACGGCAAGTCCATCGCCTACACGGCGGTCAAGGACCCCGAACGCCTGGCCTGGAAGGATTACGGCGTGGACATCGCCTGTGAATGCACCGGCCTTTTCCGGGACCGCGACAGCGCGGCCAAGCATCTTACCGCCGGTGCGCGCAAGGTGATCATTTCCGCTCCCGCCAAGGATCCGGACATCACTGTCGTCATGGGTGTCAACGCCAATAAATACGATCCCAAGCAGCACCACATCATTTCCAATGCGTCGTGCACCACCAACTGCCTCGCACCGGTCGCCAAGGTATTGCTGGAAAACTTCGGCATCAAAAGCGGGCTGATGACGACCATCCACTCCTACACCGGTGACCAGCGCCTGCTGGACTTCCCCCACAAGGATCTTCGCCGGGCCAGAGCCGCGGCATTGTCCATGATCCCGACCACCACCGGTGCGGCCAAAGCCGTGGCCCTGGTGCTGCCCGAACTGGAGGGCAAACTCAATGGCCTGGCCATCCGCGTTCCCACCCCCAACGTCTCCATTGTCGATGTGGTGGTCAACGTGGAAAAAGCCGGTGTCACCAAATCAGACATCAACGGCGCGCTCAAGGAAGCTGCAGAAGGGCCGCTCAAGGGCATCCTGGGATACAGCGACCTGCCGTTGGTTTCCACCGATTTCAACGGCTGCCCGTTGTCATCGATCGTAGATGCGCCGACCACCTATGTCGTGGACAACATGGTCAAGGTGCTCTCCTGGTACGACAACGAAACCGGCTACTCCAACCGCATGGTCGACCTGGCCGCCATGATCGGCAAACAGCTTTAGTAAAGGAGATTGTGACCGATGAGCAGCCGAACGCCACTGATAGCAGGCAACTGGAAAATGCATAAAACCGGTCTCCAGGCCGCCGAGGCCGCCGGTCAATTGAAACGCCGGGTCGAGAAGGCAACGGACGTGGAGGTAATGATTGCCCCCGCCTTCACCGCGCTTTACCAGGTGGCCCGGGCGCTCGAAGGAAGCAACATCGCCCTGGGGGCCCAGAACCTGTACTGGGAGAAACAGGGCGCGTTCACCGGTGAAGTCTCGTCGGAGATGCTGGTGGAGGCAGGCTGCACCCATGTGATCATCGGTCACTCCGAACGCAGGTCGTTTTTCGGCGACACCGATGAGACCGTCAATCGTAAAATCCGTGCAGCCCTTTCGGCCGGCCTGGTCCCGGTGTTTTGTGTCGGTGAAACAGAGGCGCAGCGTGAAGCCGGTGAGACATTTTCTGTCCTTGACAAACAGGTTAGAGATGGTCTAAAAGATTTTGTTTTTGATGACCTAACCGGGCTCGTTGTTGCATACGAACCGATCTGGGCCATAGGTACCGGAAAGACCGCTTCCAGAGAACAGGCTCAGGAGGCCCATCAATTCATCCGGTCCCTGCTCGACAAGCTGTTTGGAAATCCGTTTGCCAGTGCCGTTCGCATCCTTTACGGGGGGAGCGTAAAACCGAACAACGTCAGGTCACTCATGGAAATGCCCGACGTTGACGGCGCCTTGGTCGGCGGGGCCAGCCTGGACCCGGAAACGTTCAGCAAACTGGTTTTCTATAATCAATGAATGAACCGCAAAAGACGATAACCAAATGTCCATACTGTTGATAGTTGTTCACGTGTTTGTATGCATCGCCCTGATCATGATCGTGCTGCTCCAGACCGGCAAGGGGGCGGACATGGGCGCCGCTTTCGGCGGAGGCTCCAGCCAGACCCTCTTCGGCAGCACCGGCGCATCGACGTTTCTGAGCAAAGCGACCACGGTGGCCGCCATTGTATTCATGCTCACGTCCCTGACCCTGGCCTACATGTCCGGCGGCAAAGTCACCAAGTCGGTGGTCACGGATGTCCAGGTTCCCATTGAACAGCAGGCACAGCAACCGCCAGCGCAGGACGATGCAACGGACGCCGATACGAAATCTGAGTAAAGCCAAACAACGCGCATGCCGAGGTGGTGGAATCTGGTAGACACGCTATCTTGAGGGGGTAGTGGCCCACGGCCGTGCGGGTTCAAGTCCCGCCCTCGGCACCATTTTTAAATAATAAAAACAGGGTTTTGGGATTTTCCTAACCCTGTTTTT
This sequence comes from Desulfosarcina sp., assembly GCF_055467485.1. Lineage (NCBI taxonomy): Bacteria > Pseudomonadati > Thermodesulfobacteriota > Desulfobacteria > Desulfobacterales > Desulfosarcinaceae > Desulfosarcina > Desulfosarcina sp. Next base: position 74,390 of record NZ_JBUOIV010000018.1, read on the forward strand.
TGTTGATCAGATGTTGATCACCTAATCAACTGCAATTCCTTGCCCATATCACATCCTTCCTGAAAAAATTATTAGTGACCGACACAGTGTCTCATATGTAAAATCCAAAACCGCTTTTTATGGATGTTCCCCCTTCGAGATCTGTTTTTCGATAAAACAACGGCTTCATGAAACTATCCCACTGATTGCGCCGCTATATTCATATACGTTGCAAAGCATTATAGGAATTATAGGTAATGCGTATGAAAATGATCGGTATCTGCAACAACAAGGGTGGTGTTGGAAAAACCACAATCTGTCTTAACTTGGCCGGTGTGTTCGCGAAAATGAACCTAAAGGTGCTTATCGTAGATATGGACCAGCAGGGCTCTCTGAGCTCATCCTTTCTCGAAAACATCCATAGCATTTCCCCTGTTGTTACAGACATCCTCCGTGACGATCAAGTGCCAACGCAGGCCAGTATTCATGCAACTAAATACCCAGAGATAGACATTCTTCCAGCTAACCTCAGTCTCGCTGATTTAGAAACAAACCTGATCTCAGAGCGTGATTCCCATTATTACCTTGCCGACAAACTGGGCGAGGTCCAGAATCAATATGATGTAGTTCTGATCGATTCACCACCTAATCTCGGTCTCGCGACGTGGTCGGTCCTGACAGCATCGAATGGCATTATCGTCCCGCTTGAGGCACAGGACTACAGCGTCAAAGGAACAGGCTATGTTCACGGCCTCATTCGAAGTGTTAAACGACGCGCCAATCCTGATCTGAAAATCATTGGTTACATCATCAACCGATATGATGGCCGGCGACGGATTGAACAGGATTTCAGAGCAATGATACAAAATCATTTAGGGGACTTGGTGTTTGGTCAGGTTCTAAAAGATTCAGTCCTGTATGTGGAATCCGTCACGATTGGCAGGCCAATATCCCATCTCGCCCCGAAAAGTGAACAGGCTGAAGCGTTTTGGCACCTTGGGAAGGAGGTACTCGATGGGTAAAACCTTCGCCAAAAAAGCTGAAAGAAGTTCGTTGTTCCTTTCGCCTCCAACTCACAGAGCGGATGAACGGTCGATGGATGTCAGTGCTCGAACCCAACCACTTCGATCAGCCAGGATAATAGACATCAAAAAAATAAATCCTGATCCAAATCAACCACGCAAAACTTTTGACCAAGAAAGCCTGGAATCCCTGGCAGAGTCCATCAGTGAACTCGATGGTATCATCGATCCCATTACTGTGGAACACATCGAACATAACGACTGTTACCGGATCATCAGCGGAGAAAGAAGGTATCGCGCCTCCAAAATGGTCGGGTTGATGGAGCTGCCTTGCATCGTAAAAGAGGTGAACGATGATAACAGGTTCCTGATGCAGTTCATCGCCAACCTTCAACGTGAGGATATTCAGCCATTGGAGGAAGCCGCCGGCATCCGGCAATTGGTGGAAACATACGCTTACAGACAGTTGAGGGTGGCAAAGCTGCTTAACAAGTCCAAGAGCTATATCAGTCAAGTTCTCGGATTGGAAAGACTTGAAGAGCCGGCAAGAGAAATTATCCGCAACACATCGATTCCAAAAGAAGCTCAGATCCAGGCATCCCGTGAAACCGACCCTGCGAAACAGCGAGATATTCTGATTGAAGCCTCCAAGGATGGCCATACCATTCGCCAAATTCGAAAAAATCGAGGATTGCAAAACAGAAAATGTCAAAAAGGAAAAAACGCAGCTGTAAGAAAAGAGGATTCATCGACGAAAGAAACTGAAATATTTATAGATTGGACATGGGAGCCACCGGATAAGGCCTTTTCGGTCTCCATCAAGTTTTTTAGTGCCCAGAATCATTCGAACAGGATGGACCTCTGTAAAAAAGCGCTAAATGCTGCAATTGCAGGCATGGATCAACAAAAAGCACCCTGACCCCCTCCCCTTCTGATTCAAATTGAAATGACCGCCTTCCCGATGGTGATACACATGAACAAGCATGAAAACTCGGGAAAAAAAATCTCTGAAAAGGACTGGGAACTGCTCAACTTCCTTGATAGTTTCAATGTTTTAACCGTCAGCCAACTTTCGGCTCTCAGCCGACGGAGTCACCAGGTGATCCGAAGGCGCCTACGGGCATTGGCAGACCTATGTTTTATTTCTTCCCTCCATCGATCTTATGGGAAAAAGCGTGGCCGGCCAGAAGATCTTATTCTTTTGTCGATGACGGGATGGCATGCGCTGTACGGTCACGATGCAGGAAACCAGAAACGTCCGCGAGACGAAAAATGGTTTGCTCAAGAATTTGTCGAGCACGAACTACTGTTGAACTGGTTCATAATCCACTTGATCCAGATCGAAAAGCAACTCCATCAACTGTCAATACATTACGCCACACAATCATTATCCACGGCCCAGGATATCCACTCAATAGAAGATATAATCCGTATTGAGTTGCCAGGAGCTAAGAACAAATTGGAGTTCATTCCTGACGGGATTTTTTCAATTACGGATTCAGTGTCCAAAAAGACGCTCCTATTTTTCATCGAAGTCGACATGGGTACAGAGACCCTGGCAAGCTCAGCCAGAGGCTTGAAGGATGTCCGGCAAAAAATAGTCAATTATCAAATCCTGTTCCGCTCTGGCCAGTACAAGCGATACGAACGAATTTTCCAAGTTCGTTTGAACGGCTTTCGGCTTTTGTTCATCACCCACTCTCATGCAAGGCATTCGGCTCTTTGTCGTTTAGTGTCTTCAATGCAACCGTCAGATTTCATCTGGTTGACCGAACAGGATATGATATTTTCCTCCGGACTGGGTGCCAAAATCTGGTCAAGAGGTGGTAAACCTGAAAATGATTTTGAATCTATTTTAGGAAAAAAGATGGCTTTTTGATGAAAAGCTTTGATCCTTTGACTGGGTTTATAATGATTAAAAGAATCTATTTATCATCAATATGGAAGGGCTATGATAGACAAAAATAAAAATAAATTAAAAATTTACGCGGTACATTTTAATAGCAGTAACTTGCACTATTCGTAGAATACAGGTTTGTCCTTAATAAATGGAAGCTGAGGACTTATAATTTGGTAAACGAAACCGGCGATGAGTCAATTTATAATTCCTTATGCAAACTCGTCGCCGGTTTTATCTCAAGTTTACTGCTTCGGTTTGAAACTGAATTTCTGGCCGCCGATGGCCGCCTCGTACATCAGCCCGCCCTTGGCGTGCACAAAGACCACCATGCCTTTGTGGTAGGCGGCCTTGGCCTGGGCGCCGGTGGCCGGACCGGCCGTGGCGCTTGCCGTGGCCCCTTCAGTCCCCGCCTTGGCCTGCACGCCGGCCGTGATTGCCACAGCCGAGGCCGCCGCATCGAACTCGAACTCACCGCTGGTGAACTCGTCGTAGGCGCGCTTGTCCTCGAAGAAGATCATCTGACTGAAGGCCTGGCCGCCCAACTGGAAGCCGACGGTGGCCTTGATCAACGAGGTCTCGCCGGTGACTTTGCCGCCCCGGTAGACCTGGCCGGTGCCGTAGGAGCCGCCGATGCCGATGCCGGCCTTGCCCACGGTGGGGAACACCGCATAGCCATAGCAATTCTTGAAGAAGGGCTGGACGGCCTCGGACTTTTTGAATACGGCGATGGTGTCCTCGTATTTGTCGGCCAGCGCCGGAACGGTCGTCCCCGCCAGCAGGAATGCTGCGATCAATGCTATCAGAATGATTCTGTTTTTCATATTGTCTCCTTTCTCTGCAATGCGTCGGTTTTATTTCCCGACGGCCAGTTCGACCCGCCGGTTGAGCTGGCGGCCTTCTTCGGTGGCATTGTCGGCCGCCGGGTTGAGTTCACCAAACCACAGGGTCACGACCCGATCCCCATCAATCCCAGCATTCGTCAGAGCGCTCTTGACGCTCTCTGCCCGCCGCTCAGAAAGACCCAGGTTGTATTCCTCATCACCGACGCTGTCAGCAAACCCTGCGACGACCACGTAAGTATCAGGGTTCTGTTGCAGGAAGTCCACCAGCATATTCTTCTTTTCGTTATACTCGGGTCGCAGGTCGGCACTGTTGAAATCGAACAGGATATCGTCGGCAACGAAACCGACTACCTCGGTGACCGGCACCAGGCGCTCATAGACGGTGGTCTTTACCATGAAAAGTGCCCCGGCAATGTATTCCGGGTTGTCCAGGAAGGCATTCAACGGGACCACCCGGGAGCAGGCGTTGACTTTGGAAACCGTTTCCAACATTCTCAAATTGGCTTCCTCGGAGGCGCTGCTGACCAGGTAAAAGCACACATCGTGATCCTTGGCGATCTCCTGGGCGATCTGAAGCGGTTTCTTGGGTCCGCGAACGACGGATGCCGTGCCGTCCGTGAACATGATCACCGCGGTCTTGCCGCTGAGACCGGCAACCACTTTACGCAGGCCGTGCAACCCCGCCTGGAGCATGGTCGGCCCCTGGCCCTTTTCCGGCAATTGATCGATGGCGGCGGCAAACCGGTCACGATCGTAGGCCTGCATGGGATAGATCGCCTTGAAGGTGCCAGTCAGGGTTTCATTGTTGGTGTATTCATACAGGCCGGCCTGATATCCCAGATCCGGAAACCAGGCGTTGCGCTCCTTCAAAAGGTTCTTGGTGGCCTGGATCATGGAGACGTTCTTGCCGGCCACCATTTTGTTGGCGGAACTGGAGGTGTCGAACAGGATGATGAAGTTATCCACATTGCGGATCAGATCGGTTTCGGTGACGATCTGTTTTTCCACCATTTCACGGGTGATGATCTCGAAAGCCTGAACACTGGCAATCGTCCACACACAAATGAGAACAGTCATGACTGCAATCTTAAAAAAATTCCTTTTCATGGTAACGCTCCTTTCAGTTAGAGAATATATGGTACCTAAAGATACTGTGATTGAAGAGCTATAGGGTCAAGTTTTGGGTTCAAAAGAACTGGAGAAGCAACTAAGCAGGCCAGTCCAAGACTGTGACTCGGGAAGCTTGCAGTTATAGACGCCTACCGCACAACGCCGTACCGAGCGTCTTGCCACCCCGGCAACGCTCACCGGGGTCAACGGACGCCCGACTCTGGCTTCGGCTGTCGGAACCAAACGCTCGGTTCCGGATAAAGAGAACCGCTCTCCTATCTCAGATCCGAAAACCATAATGAGTCCGGCAAACAAAAATGCACCCAATATCCTAAATATTTTCATTTTTTACCTCCTTTCACGAAATGGTCTGGTAAATCATCCGCACCCTTGAGATCCTTCAGCTCGACCTTCTCAGCATTTGTTGGGTTCTTGAAGAGAAAATCGGTTGCCGCCACCTCGCCCCCAGCCTTCCAGTCCCTGGTCTGAATACTGTATTGCGGTCCGCCGCCAACAAGCTTGGAGGTGATCACAAATCGATAAGGATAAGGATGCTTTCCCTGTGCAATCCAGATCTGCCAATCAACCTCGCTTGTTCGGAAAGCGAGGTAATCGCATTCAATGCCGCCGATCACACCGCTGCCAAGGTCCTTTACGTCAACCACATCACGCATCAGTTCATCGTAGGCATTCGACAATAGCAAATCTGCAGCAGGCAGCGGCATCTGGTAGGTAATTTTCAATTCGTCAACCAGGTGATCAATCGTGCCCGGTACCTCAAGCTGCGCATAGAGATTGTGATTCTTGCCCAACAGCGTCAGTGTCTTCCCGTCGAAATACATCTCGACATCTGTAAACCCACCGGCACGCGTGACACGCATCTTGCTAGGCCGGTTGAGCGTGACGTTGCCTGAACTGGCCAATTCGAGCTTCTGTTCATCTGTGGTAACGATCTCGAAGGTGGCATCGAATTCAAACGAAAGGGATTGCTGCGCCGCCATATAATCGGACATGGCCTTGAGGATCCGCTTGGCATCCGCCTCGTCGGCGTTTACCCCCACGGACGTTCCGAAGAAAACAATCAAAAACAGCGCCACGGCGGTCATACAGCGTATAAACAGTTGCATTGATTTTGGACCTATCTTTGTCATTTGAGTATACCTCCTTGAAATTAGTTTCCCGCGTAGTTGAGAAGATTAAATCATTCAGGCATGACCAACTTATTATTTTTTCAAACAATTCTTATATGCATGGATACCAAAGATCGGCATTTGAAAGATTCTGTTTCATTAGAAGCTTTATCTGAGTCCGTTTTCAGTCGACCGGGATTCCATTTCCTTGGTAACAGCCGACTGCGATATCTCCCTCATACGGCTGATCCTTGTCATGCGTAAAATCATATCGTATGTGTCCGTCGGTCGAGGTGACCGCAATCTCCTGACCGGCTGCAATTTTTCCTCTCCAGATGATTTTTCCGCGATTTCCATCAGCATCTGCATCATGAACAATCACCCATACATCATCTTGTGCGGGCGCCATGAGCCGGCAAGTGTTGTCTTCAGCATATAGATCGGGTATCAATGCAGGGCTCAACATTAAAAACAGTAAAATAAAAGCATATTTCATTTTATCCTCCTGGATTGAGTTTGTCGGATCGAAAATAATCAGGAATCAGTGATTTCAACGCGCTTGTCTCCGGTTTCATCGGCTGAACTGTCGGGGTCTATGCTTTCGTCAAACCGTTTCGGGTTGTACACCGTCGGTTCACCGGTAACGTAGAAGCGCACCGGTTGGTCACGATCATCGACCACGACGATGTTGTAGAGTGCACCGGGATGGTCGGCTTCCGCCTCTGCCCGGGTTGCCTGCCAGAGTTTCCAAGCATAACGCCAGGCGGTGACGTCAGAATTCAGCGGCGCATCATCCAGGGGCGGTGAATAATCGGCCTCGATCCCGTTGTCGGTCCGTTTATCACACCTCACCCGGAAACCCTTGGGCTTGCGGATCCATCCACTGTTGATGATCTCTAACCCCTCTTTGATCTTCACCTGGCTTGCTCCTCTGGTGAACCCTTTCCTCCCGGCGATCCGATCAGTCTATCGGCCCCCCAGTAATCGGCTGAACGGGTATGGGCGGGATCGTAATGCAGTTCCAGTTGCGGGAAAGCGAACTGGATTCCCTCGCAGTCAAACTGATGCTTGGTTTTTTCCATCAGGTCGCAACGGGTGACCCAGAAGTCAGCGTTGTCTACCCAACAGCGACCCCCCAATTCCACACTACTGCTGGTCAGGTTGAGGACACGCACGACGGGGCTCGGTGTGGTTTTCACCCGGGGATCTTCGATCATCAGGGCTGTCAGCACCTGCTTGGCTTTTTGCAAATCCTGATCGTAACAAATGCCTACGTCGATTTTCACACGGCGGGTCGGCGTCAAATGATAGTTGATGACGAAATCGTCGATTAATTTCCGGTTGGGAACAAAGATGGTCTTTCCATCATAGGTCCTCAGGCGGGTATTGAGAAGCGTGATGGTTTCTACGATGCCCAGCAGGTCGCCTGCTTTGATGATGTTGCCGACTTTGAAGGGCATGGTGGGGAAAAAAGGTCGCAGGAAGATAATCAGGCCGACGCCTGTCAAGGTGACGATGCTCAGAAATCTGATCACGTTGATCGGTTGGGCACCGAACTCAGTCGCGGCAGCCGCGATTACGGTCATCACCATAAGGATGTATACGGTGTGGCAGATCGTTTTGACAAAGGGCCTTGCCGGCATCAGCCGGTTCAGGCCCTTTCGCAAGCCTTTGTCGATCCAGCGGATGAGAATCAGCCCGGCGATCAGCACTGCCAAAGTCAGGGCGATGCGCGTACCATACTGGGTCATGACCTCACCGAGACTCTGCAGTCGGTTGATTATACTTTGCGCGTACATGGCTGTTTTCTCCACATAAGGATCGCGGATCAGCAGTCAATCCCGGAACGTCGATAGGATTGTCTAAGAAGCGATAACCGCAGATAACGGTGCCAATCGATAGTTACTGGCTTTACCATACCTGCTCTCATGGTTTTGGAACCACGGCGTAAACCAGATTGTTCCCCTGAAAGGCCGCCTTATAGAACACGCCGGCACAGTTAAAATAGTTCGCATTGTTGACCACGACCGACGTACAGCCGGCGGGTAATGCCGGCACCACCGTACCGATCGGGACGGCCGATGCCGATTGCGCCGCCTGCTGCTGGGCAGCAGCAGTCTGTTGTTGGGCCGACTGACGACCTTTGCTGCAATGTCGAAATCAACCCTGTTTTCAATGATGACCAGTGCCATAGCTGTCAACAGCGGTATTCACTTTTTTGCTCGTTATTCTCATAACCCCCTCCTTGATTGAATTGCATGATCACTCGAACCCCGGGGGGCCTTTGTCCCATGGATTGCCGTTTTTAGCCATTTGATAACCCACCTCAAATAGTTTGCCCATATACACCGGATCGAATTCCTCGTTGGGTTTCACGTCGAAATCCCCGGGGATAAACGCCAGGTTGAAGTCCATGCCATCCCGCTGACAGTCGAGGTAAATCCGGTACATGTCCCCGATGCCCTGAGTCCGGATAAGAGAATCGATCGTGTTGCCAGAAATGGACAAGATTCTGGGTTTTACCACCTCATAATCGGGTTTGAGGAAGGAATTGCGTATCACGTAAACCCGAGGGAAACCCTTGACCTCCAAATGTTGGGTGATAACTTTCCAATCGAGGCCGGCCGGGTAGAGAAACACCTGCGCGGTCGCACCGCCGTCCACATGCAACTCGTCATAAGGTCCACCGCCGGCTTCGACTTCGATCATGACCGGCGGAAAGGCTCCCGGTATGGATGCCGAAGCCACGATAATCTTGTGAAGCAACGCCAGTGCATCCGGCCTGCCGCTGGCGGCGATCAGACCGATGTTCCAGATGACCGGCCGCTTGGCATCCAGATTCGTCGTCGCGATCCACAGCCGCCGCCCCTTTTTATACTCGGCGGCAATGGCTTCCATAACCGCCTGGTCAATGTATTTGGCGAGCATCTTCTTCAACGGTGTCGTATCGGCAAAGGAGGACCCGGTGAGGGCGGTCAGTAGATTGTATTTTATCACCAGGTCTTTGGTGGAGTGGGTCGTGTACATCTCCTTGAGACGTTTATCGTAATCCGCGCCGAGAAAAACAAAGGGCGCCATGAGCGCGCCGGTACTGATGCCGGTCACCATGGTGAACTCGGGACGGGTACCTGCTGCAGTCCAGCCCACCATCAGTCCGGCCCCGAAAGCACCGTTCGACCCCCCTCCAGAAAGAGCCAGGTAGTTGTGCGCTTTTCCATAAATACCTGGGAAGGCTTGCTTCAGCTTTTCTGGTGCTTGGTCGATAATCGCTTCAAAAAACGGCGGAACCACATCGCCCCAGAACCTGGCCCGGGGGAGATCGGGTATCTGAGCGATCCCACTCAATTCTTCGGTCAATGGTCTGCGAACGGGTATCGTTGCGCAACTGCTCATCAAACAAGAGATCAACATGAGTACGAATAGAATCACCAAATACTTTGATTTCATGGTTTACCTCTATGGGATACGAGCCAGATTAACCCTGCGATTAACTTTTCTGTAAGTGCCAGCACGTCAATTCCAATCACTTACCATTACCCGCTGCTAAGGGATTTCATTTTTTGAACCCATCTCAACAATAGTCTAAGTGCCCATGGCGGGGTTATGAAACGTTTCAACATGCTCACAACCTACCTGGTTGTCGCGCTTTTTTTGCCGTTGCATGCCTTGCCCTGAACGCTGATCCATATTTTTGAGATCACGTTCTAGTAAAACCATCGCAGATACAGCTGAAGGCCGGTATATTTGAAATCAACGTTGCCTCTGAAATCGGCCCCCGGCCAATCCTCACCATCCGCCTCAAGTTGAATCCCTAAAGTGTCAAAGCCCAACCCGATCCCCACATGCTTCCAGGGTTGGTATTCCACAGCCGCTTTGAATTCTAAAACGGAACCCGTAAAATTTTCATATTCCACATAGAAAACCTGGGAACCGGTTCTGATGAACCATTGGGGCGTCAGCGCAAAATCCATGCGCAATCCAAGAACAGGACAAGATGCTGTAAAATTTTCACTTCCCTCTGTTTCAAACGCACCAGAAGCGCGCAAACCAAAGTCTATGGGCATGATATAAAATCCGATTCCTACGGCCAAATCGATTCGGTCATCCTGGAAAAAAGAGTAGCTGTAGGCCAATTCGTAAATGTCCAGATCAAAATTGGCTTCCACGTTTGTACCCGCCTCTATCGTGATCGGGTTACCGTCTTTATCTTCGAAGGTGATATCCTGACCGATCTGCCGGCTGCTGTCCCTCTTGAAGGAGAACCACGCAAAATCCAAACGATGGCGCCGATTTTCTGTAAAGCGCCACATCGCTTCAGCACGGAAAACCGTGTCACTCGAATCCAGGTCAAGCGCTTTCTCAGCATCGATATCCAGCCCGACACCGGATCCAATACGAAAATTGGTGTCCAATGTTGATACGAATACCCCCAGGTTGACGCCGAATTTCTCCCAGGGGTATTCGCCGGGATTATCCCCTTGCGCCGCTTGAGCCCGGAAGTCGGATGAAAGGATCGCCAGCGATGCCAGAACACATATCCAGCATGTCTTCATCCCATTGTTCATTGTCTTGTGCCTCCTTGTTTATTGTTAAACTGACGTTTCTGATGCCTCGGGTTCGCCTCAAACAAACCAATTGCGCATTCTTTTGATCATTCCGACAACCCTCCCCCCTAACGGTATTGCCAGGCCAGGACCAGTTCATGATTCTGGATATCCACGTTTTGCATCGGGATCGACCGGTCTAAAATGATGCTTCCAGGGGCCTACCCGTAACCGGCGATCAAAAAATTCATCCCCACCGGTGTGTTCGCGTACGTCCGATGTTCGAGCTGCTACGCGTCAACCTGCACGGCGATGGCGGCGAACAAGACTGTCAGCCATATGATCCGCGATTGGGCAACTGTAGTGTGCAAGTTTAAATCCTATAGTGGGAAAAAGCGCTTCATGGCCTATTTCTTTGCCGCCGCTTTCTCCAACCCCGTTCTCGCACCATCGATGATCGTATGCCATTCATCGTTCCGGCTACTGCTTGAAATTGCTGTACGGTCTCCCCACCCGGTCAGATCATATTGCGCGATGACGTTTTTTCCGTTGTCCGGCTTTCCCTTCCCACGGTTTTAATATGAGTGTTGAATGTTGGCCGCGTTTATACGACTGCTACCACCTGAACGTGCATCCGATAGCAGGCCCGCTGAAATCCATATCTTTAATGAGCGTGTCTGAGGACAAGTCGTAGTAGAGGTAACGCCAGACGGCCGTTATATCGCCCCAGTGAAACGCGTAGCCCAAGCCTGCAATGCCTTGCCACGTAAAGTCGGAGTCGCCTGCGCCCAGATCCAAATAGTAGGGTACAAACCAGGCTTGTTGGACGCCAAAGGTGAATCTGCCCCTTACACCGAAGACCACGTCCCAGTTGGTAAGGCTCGCCGTTGCGGCGCCCGCGCGGTCAGGAGCCGGGATCGACCCGACGTTGCCGGTCACAGTCCAGTCCACCGACTGCTCGACATCGAGGTAGCGCGTCCCCGCAAGGACATCCAATGTCATTCCGCTTTGGTCGAGTGCGCGATAGTACCCGGCCAAGGTCCAGATCAAACTCTCAATATCGAGATTGACATCGGCTGTCGCGTCGATCGGAATCGGGGTCCCGCCGATGGTGGCCTCACGCGTGCCGGTTGCCGAGCCCCCAACATCCATGTAAATTGCGTCGGTTAAAAGCCCCCAGCGCCCCTTGCGCATGTCGAATATGCCCATCAGCGTGAACTCGAGATTATCGAGGATGTTGTCGATATCGATCTCGAACTCGGTGCTGCCGCCAGGTTGCGTAAAGGCGGTTTGCCCGGCAATGTCGGGAAACCAGCCATAAATACTCACACCAAACTGCCAGGCATCGCTCCCGCTGACGGCCTGCTGGGCGAGCGCGCCGGTCGACGCAAAAAGTGCCACCATCAGAACGGCGAACGACACAACAAACTTTTGATTTCCGGCTGTGGATTTAATGTTGCTTCTCATTCCAGTCTCCTTTCACTGGGTATGCATTTTGAAGGTCTCACTTTACCACGATCGTGATCTTCGAGGTCCTGCCCGCTAATCACGATTTGCCTTCTGAACAGATGCTCTCCACCACCGGCGTCGCCAGATCAACGGCGACATCAACGGTTTCATTTTTGGAGAAAGTTATCAGCTGAATGAATTTGGGCCTAAGGATCAAGAACAACATCGACTCCCTTGCCCTTGACCTTATACGCCCATTTCAGAAACTGCTGCTGCTGGTCAAACCATAACGTAAACTCCCAGTCCCCGGTAAATACAAATTTCTCGGCTGATACCAGCTTTTCTCCGATTTTGACCTTATCCATACTTTTGACGACTTCGATATTTACCAGTTTCAATCCGGGGATACTGAACAGAAGTGGATGCTGGGTAATGGCGTAATGCCAGACAGCTGCCGGAAAGGCGTTGTGAGGTAACGTAACCAAACTGTTATTCAATGTGCCGGAGTAATTCTCGGAATTACGCTCAAGATCAATCTCGTAAATGTCGCCATGATCATCGGTATTACCCCATAAATGTTGCATTTCTCCGTCTTTCCAGATTTCGTGTACATGCATGGTGTGGTGATAGACCTCTATTCCCAGGATAGATAAGGATGAGCGTGTTGAAAGCTCTTGCAGGACGCCGTTGTCATCATGCTTTGTCATAAAATGAACCTGGCCAATTTTTTTCTTTCCCATCATGATAGAGGCAAACTGGTTTTGGTACAGCTCAGCATTGACTTGATTCACGAGAATGAATAAAAGTCCCAACAGTAACAATCCACAATGTTTATAGAAACGCATTACTCTCCCTGGGTTTGCAAATATTGCCAGGTAACCAGCCAGTATCATACTGCGATCATTGATCGGTGTCTTCATACGCATTGGATCGGTTACTATATTTCAACACAAACCCGGTCATTTTCCTGAAAGTTCCGGAAAAAAGGCATCGTAACTATTAAATAAAAGGCGGGCCAAAATTCCAGGAGTTGCCTTTTCACAAGTGGCGCCCTTGATTAATGGGTTAAGCATTTACCCCGTTATTTTGGGAACAGAAAAGTGAGCTGGAGCCTTGCACCCCAATCTTCCGGGCCTCCCTCGGGTGAATCGGCCCAATACCTTACTCCAACTGCAATCTGGATCGGCAGACCACCGATCTTGAGCATTTGCGCCACAAGAAAGTTGATTGGTATCGACCATTCCTCGCTTTCCCAGTCATAAGTCGACTCCGTATTCAGGGAAAAAGTGGTATGGGTCCTGGTTACGTAGGCCACGAACGGCTGCAGAAAGGTAGCGTTGACATCCGCCCGGTCGTCATCGCCGGCCACCGACCAGATGTGGTTGAACAGGGCGCCGTATGTCCACGGTCCACTCTGCTTCAACGCCACGGCTGTTGGCCCAAGGCCGAATTTCTCGCCACCGAGCGAATCTTCCGTCGCAGTGGGTAGGAGCCAGACCGGTCCGACACCCCAGATCCAGCCACTGGCGGAAGGCGCTTTGGGGGAAAAAAACTGACTGGCGACGATATCCCCCAGACCTGATTCTCCCTGTCCTGCAACCGGGATGTCCTCCTGGTCGATCAGCGGCAGGATGGTCCGGGTTATGATATTCCATTTTTCACTGATGGAAAAAGGGATGACTGGCTGGATGTTGATCTTCCACTGCGAACCATCCTGGTTCAATCCCATGTTGTCGTCGTAGTTGACCTGGATCGGCACGCTGATCAGATTGGCGATGGGATTGGCCAGTTTTTTGGCCAGTTCAGCCGCCGCGTCTTCCTCGGCACCAACTGGGGGCCCCGGCAGAAAAATGGCGATCACTGCGAACAAGAAGGCCTTCTTACAGTTGAGGTTACCCATAAAATTCCCTTTGGACAATTTTTAATGCTGTCATTCCCACTCGACCCTGAGTACCCGATTACATGTCGTTTCCGTCGGTTACCGAATGACTGATCTCGACCATCACAAGGGTGTTTTTCACCTTCCCTGGAACGGCGGGGCAAGGGGCCCCGCCTTCAATTCGAGCGCTGCTACTCGCTGACCTTGTTGTTTCGCATGGCCGTTTCTAGTTTCTTGATGTCCTCGGGCGACAACTGCGGCCGGTCCACCTTGATCGTCAGCTTGTTGAGCTTGGCGGTCAGGGCAAACGGCGGCGTGTAGTCGGCGTCGTTCACGCCGGTCAGCGTGTCGGAGCCGATATCGAAGCTCTCGTCCCACTGAAGGATCATCGGCAGGGTTTTCGCCATCTTCTTGGCATCCACGACCTTGCCGTCCACCAGGAGCGTGCCGGTTCCGGGTCGGGCGAGACCGCTCATGTTGTTGAAGGCGAGCGTGCCGGCGCCGAGGCCCTCGTATTTGAAGTCGAACGTGACGGTGTGCTTGCCGGGTGTGAGCGCGTCAGGACCTTCCCAACGGATGCGTTCAAGGTCGACCAGGTTCCAGAGAAACACCGGCTTGCCTTTGAGCAGGTAGAATCCGTGAGGATCATGCCTTCAGCCCCGCCGTGGGGCACCTCGATGTCCGCGGTGATGGTGTAGGAGGCATTGAGGATGGCCGGCGAATCGCCCTGGGGCAGACCGACCATCGGGTGGGTGTAAACGAACTCCGTCCGGCCGGCGGTGATGTTCGGGCGCGGCGCCACGAGGCGGGCCGCCACCGAGGCGTCCATCGGGAAAACCTGATACTTTTTGGCTTCCGCGATGAACAGTCTTTTCATCTCGGTCACCTTG